>NZ_JJQY01000025.1:0-1590 GCF_000979295.1 Methanosarcina sp. 1.H.T.1A.1
TTGCTGTCAAAAGTAGCACCTGTGGGAATGCCTGAAGCAGAGTATGCGAGACTGTCTCCATCTGCATCCGAAGCGCTTACTGTAAAGGTAAGGCTTTTTCCAGCTTCGACACTAACATCAGGGATGGAATTTATCACAGGAGCCTGATTATGATTGACAACGTTTACAGCTACAGTAGCCGAATCTGTCAGTTTTCCATCGCTTACCTCAAAGGTTAAGCTGTATGTCCCCTCCTGTCCGGCAACCGGAGTCCAGCTGAAAACCCCTGATTTGCTGTCAAAAGTAGCACCTGTGGGAATGCCTGAAGCAGAGTATGCGAGACTGTCTCCATCTGCATCCGAAGCGCTTACTATAAAGGTAAGGCTTTTTCCAGCTTCAACAGTAACATCCGGGATGGAATTTATCACAGGGGCCTGATTATCTACTATTGGCGTTCCTGATTTTGAAGCATACTTTGTGTTCCCGAATGCACCTATGTTGATCCTGCCTCCGTTGTCATCAGGCTCATTTGAGTAATCAGAGGAGGAATAACCTGCATCAATGCATGGAGAACTTATGCTATCTTTTACCCAGGTTTCCCCATTCCAGCGACCTGCTACTGATTTGAGGTGGTAATCTCCACTGTTACTATTCACGAAAAGAGGATCTACATAGATATCTGTTGCTGAGTTAACATTTTTATAGTTCCCGGCAGTGTTGCTGTAGAGGCAGTTATTTTCCAGCACAATTTTGTGGGAGCTGGTAAGACAGTTTAAAACCCCGTATCCAGTACCGGTTCCTTTTGTGGTTCTGGGGACAGTATTAGTAATTATATTATTTCGGACTGTTGTCGTGAATCCTGTTCCTGAGGGTCCCGCATTAGTATCAGTCATGTACATGTTCACGACTGCAGCGTTATGAACTCCGTCAAAGACGTTATTTTCGATCAGGACATTATGAAAACCACTGCCTAAAACCCCACCAACCCATTGAATATTCTTATTTGTGCCACTGCCATTGAAAATGTTGTTGTGGATATAGCAACTTGACAAACTTTTATCATATGCTCCGGCGGTCCCGATAACCCAGATACCTGGTCCGTAGGTATTTGTAATTAAATTATCATAGATTTCTACACCCATATTACCGGTGGATCTCTGAACCTGAATACCTGGACCCGCATCCGGATAAGAATCAATAAAGTTGTCGTGGAATTTTACGTTATCCGAGTTCCAGACCCGGAGAGCGCTATTTATCCGACATGTGATTTTGTTATTCCAGGCCTCTACATTATTAGATTCAATAGCATAAAGCCCGTCGTGTCCAAGCAGAGAGATTGTGTTGTTATAGAATCGGATATTTTCACAGTAGTATGCTCGCAGCCCATCCCCATGTCCATCATGCATATACATATTACAAACCGTTATGTTTTTTACTCGACCAAAATATATACAGTTGTAATATCCTTTTCCTTTTGGAGTTTCGGTGTTGCCGGGATAGTTCACATTTATTTCAAATCCTCTTACAGTAAGATTGGTTACAGGACCCTTGCTGCCAATTAAGGGTATCATAGGAGAATTAGTCCATCCTGCATGGTCAACTAATTTGACA
>NZ_JJQY01000033.1:0-1174 GCF_000979295.1 Methanosarcina sp. 1.H.T.1A.1
AGATGTGTATAAGAGACAGGCCTATACCGGGCTCAGGGCCTCCTGCTTCTATACATTTGACGCCTGCATACCCTTCAAAGACCACATCATTTTCGTTTACATCCACACCTTCGCGGAGAAGGTCAAGGATAGTTGGGATTCTCCTGCCTCCAAGAAGGGTTATGGATGAATCGCTTTTGGGGTCGCAGCCTATGATCATGACTTTCTTCCCTGCTTCCGCACAGGCAGCTGCAACGTTTGAGGCTGTGCTCGACTTACCTATGCCGCCTTTTCCGTAAATTGCAATGATCTTTTGTTTTTTCAAAGGATCTTCCTCCCGTTATTTGACTTTATCCTGCTTTTATCCTGACTCTTTTCGGTTCAGGCTTCCTTTGCAACTTCCTTTGCAACTTCCCTTAATGTGGCTCCGAACTCGGATTCCACAATTTCGCTGACTCCAAGGGTCTTTGGGTGGAGGTCGATCTCAACCATAACATGCTCATGCCCCATCTCTTTTAAGGGCAGGACCTGCCTCGGGCCGTTCGTAACCGAGATCAATTCCATGTGCTGCAGGTTTTCCATAGGGATTGCATGAGGAACGCCTGTGATAACTGCAAAATCGTAATCACTGTATTTTGTCTTAATTAGTTCACTGACCTTTTCCCCCGCAATCGGGTACTCATCCATGCCGCCGATGATTTCGTGAATCTCAACCCCATGGGCTTTGAAGTCCCGCATAATGTATTCAGCATGCTGCCTGACCCGCGGAAGCCCGAGTTCCGGGTCGATATTTGCCATATTGACCAGGTTTTCCTTTTTCCCGAGCGCATCTGCAACCTCATTGACCGCAAGGGTGATGTCTGCAAACATGTAGCCAGTTTCTTTTTTGGCGTTCATTATGACGAGGCCTTTCTTGCCTTCCTTGAGGAGTTCAATAACCCGCCTTGCAACCTTATATTTGAGGTCTCCCCTGGAGGGGGCAAGGTATTCCCTGCTCGCAGCCCCGAACCTCTTTTCAACCTCTGTGGCTTTTATGAGGAGGTGCTCCTGGCGCTCGAACTCTTTATGGTCAATTATCCCGGCATCGAGTGCAGACTCAAGGGCAAAGATCACGCCTTTTGTATTGTTGTGATACTGTCTCTTATACACATCTCCGAGCCCACGAGACGGACTCCTATCTCGTATGCCGTCTTCT
>NZ_JJQY01000111.1:0-1161 GCF_000979295.1 Methanosarcina sp. 1.H.T.1A.1
TTCTCTACCTGTGCCTGCCGTATTAAGTATTTTCCGGTATTGAGCTCTTCAGGTAAGATTCTAGGAGCCTTTCGGTCTCTTCCAGAGCTGAATCTACTGTTTCGTCAACAGGTGTTTCCGCCTTCTCAATCTGGCTATGCAGTTTTTTGATATCCCGGCTGTAAGGACCAAGTTTTCTGGAAACCATCTCCTTACTTTGCCCATTCTCAACTGCTTCCCTGTGGATGCTCTCTATTTTCTTTTTAAGGTTCCTGACCTTTTCAAGGATTTCAACACTTAGAGGATCAAGCTCTTTTGCATTCTCACTTTCGGTTTCTTCTCCCCATTCTTCGATCTCTTTGCCTTTCGTTTCTCCGCCTTCTCTGCCTTTTTCCTCTTGCCCCTCTTCTCCTGATTTCAGGCATTCTGCTCTTGAAGGAGATCCCTCTGCAATTATATTCCGGAACTCTTTAAGGGCAGTTTCTACTTCCTTTCCGTACTCCGTAAGTTCGACAAACTTTATCCGTCCTTCAAATGTGAATCTTATAAGTCCGGAATGTTCCATCTTCGAAAGGATTCTCGTAGTATGGGCAAATGTCGAGTCTATTTCCTTTGAAATAACCGAGGCATAGGTTTTTCCCATCGAACCTATAAATAGCAGTGCAAGCGTGGGTTTTTCCTGCAAAAACAACTTTTCTGCGTCTTCGTCGGACATGATATCACATTGAGTTTTTTAGCGGATTATTTCCGGGTCTGAGCTCAGGCCTTTATTATTCTTTAATAGTTTATATAATAATTGAACAGTTTTCGACCTCTGGTTTTCAAAGGAATATTCTCTTCATCTTGAAAGCGCCAGGATTATTTTCTTTATTTCAGCCACGGGAGCATCTGTTCTGAAAGATGTCCCGCTGAAATGAGTCCTCGAGGCTTCAAACCCGCTGGCTTTAAGGGCCTCTATCAGAATCTCGATACCTGTTGCAGAAGCCCCAAGCCCCTTGCAGATAACGTGCTGGTCATAGAACATGGGAATGTCGAGTTCGTCCCTGCAGAATGTAATTATTTTTTTTGCTTTATCTTTCGTGTTCAGAGGGCGCGTTTCAAGCTCAGAAAGCACTTCATCGCAGAACTCCGGCTCTTTGAAGGGCCCAAGCCCTGTCTCTTATACACATCTCCGAGCCCACG
>NZ_JJQY01000032.1:0-1047 GCF_000979295.1 Methanosarcina sp. 1.H.T.1A.1
CCGAGATCTACACCTCTCTATTCGTCGGCAGCGTCAGATGTGTATAAGAGACAGGCATACGGGATTTACCCCGAATATGCAGACTGTTATGCTCTTCATGTTTTCTTTGACAACATGGCAGAACCAAAAAAGAAGGTTGATGAAATCCTCCAGCAGTGGGGAGAAATCGTTCACCAGGAAGAGATCCCGACCACCCCGCAGCCAGGCTTAAAAAAGGTCCATACTCCCTGGAGATACTTCTTTAAACCCTCAGAAGGCCTTATGGAAGGGAGAATGGCTTCTGAAAACGATGTTGTAACGCATATATTCATGGAAGTAAATGCCAACATAAAAGGAGCCACAATCTTTTCCTCGGGGAAAAACATGGGAGTCTTCAAGGCTTCCGGCTGGCCCGAGGATGTAGCAAACTTCTACAGGATAGAGGACTACAAAGGTTACATCTGGCTTGCCCACAACCGCTACCCGACAAATTCTCCGGGCTGGTGGGGAGGAGCCCATCCCTTCAATCTTCTTAACTGGTCAGTGGTGCATAACGGGGAGATAACCTCTTACGGCACAAACCAGCGCTATGTGGAGGGTTACGGCTATAAATGCACTGCACTTACCGACACAGAGGTTGTAGCTTACCTTTTTGACCTGCTCGGAAGGCAGCATGAACTGTCACATGAGATGGTTGTCAAGGCCCTTGCCCCCCCATTCTGGGACGATATCGACCGCATGCCTGCAAAGGAAGCCGAACTGAACAAAGCAATCCGCCTTACCTACGGGTCTGCTCTTATGAACGGGCCTTTTGCTATTGTAGTTGGGACAGAGAACGGTATTGTAGGCTTCACTGACAGGATTAAACTGCGCCCCCTGGTCGTTGGCGAAAACGGAAGCAGGCTTTACATATCCAGCGAAGAAGCCGCAATAAGGACCCTTGACCCCGAAGTAAAGAATATCTACACTCCCAGGGCAGGAGAACCCATCATAGGGAGGTTTATCGAATGACTGTCTCTTATACACATCTCCGAGCCCACGAGACGGACTCCTATCTCGTATGCCGTC
>NZ_JJQY01000046.1:0-970 GCF_000979295.1 Methanosarcina sp. 1.H.T.1A.1
TATAAGTTCCCGGTGTTGTATATATATGATTAACGTTTGCAGTAGTGCTGTTAGACCCGTCACCAAAATCAAGCAGTTCAGAATTCTGGTTGACGCTGTAATCTACAAAAGTTACACTTTCCCCGACCTTCACACTATCTGTAGAAACTGTGAAATTTGCAGTCACATTAGAGGTTGTGGAGGACCAGGACGAATTACCCAGATCTCCCAGGAGATAAAATTCTCCGCCCTGTTCTTTGGTATAATTTAGAATTTCTCCCAGTCTTGATGTTGAAGTTTGGTAATCTCCGGTAATGGTTGGAGTAATTGTATGCCCATATAACAGCAGTACATATCCATTTGCCATTGCGTAATCAATTCCAGCCTTTATGGACTCCGGACTGACACCGGAATTATCATCTATTTCAACAGCGTATAGAACTTGAGTATTGTCCCATTTGTAATAAGCGTTTGAGGCATTTACATTCACCACATTGAACTCAGTCGATCTAATTGTCCGGAAGTATGGAACCAGTGCTGCATCAGAATTTGCATCCCTACTTCCATAAGGATACACAAAAGTATAAACTGGAGAATAACCATAGCCGGTTAGATCATTGATGTTAGGAATTACCTCCTGGTTCAGCCACCCATCAGAAGTGTAATTGTTTATATACAAAATTGCATCTTCGTGATTGAGCCCGTGTGCAGCTACTTCCCATCCAGCCGAGTGCAGTGCACCTAGGTTATCTTTTGTACCCTGCTCAGAGTAAATTAGATCATTTGAATTTACATTGATAGTACACTTAACATTATTATCCTTGAACATCTGCAGATATTGATAACACGGATCAATACTTAATACATCGTCCCACGATAGAGCAATACCTCCGGTATGATTCGTAGCTGCATTAGCAGTACCAGCCAGACTGATTACTAGTATGAGAAATAGTCCACATTTTACATATGGTTTAAACTTATGAAATTTCAT
>NZ_JJQY01000087.1:0-969 GCF_000979295.1 Methanosarcina sp. 1.H.T.1A.1
CCGGAACAGCGCGGAGGGACCTCAAATTGTTCGGTTGTGATTTCAGGCCAGTCCATAGGTTCTCCTACGGTCTACACCCCTGACATCCTTATAGCCATGAACCGCCCTTCCCTTGAGAAATTCGAAGGGGCAGTAAAAGAAGGAGGCTTTATCCTCTATGACTCGACCATAGGCAAAGCCGAGACTCCCGCAGGCGTAAAAGCCGTTGCAGTCCCGGCAACCGAAAAAGCCAAAGAAGCAGGCGATGAAAGAGCTGCAAACTCCTTTATGCTCGGAGTCCTTCTGGGCCTGAACGTGACCGGCCTTGAAGAAGAAGCCTTCAAAGAAGCTCTTGCCGAAAACTTTGCAGGCAAACCAAAGGTTATCGAGTTCAACCAGCAGGTGCTCGAAGCCGGTGCAGAGTGGGCGAGAGAGAACGTTAAGGTATAAAAGTAAATATTTCAAAGGTAAAATATTTCAGCAACAGCAGGCGGAGAAATAAAGTCAAATCCGCCTGCAAAAACTCTTTTTCATGTTTTTTATAAAGGAATTAAGCCATTAAGAAAGAAAATTGGTATTTTTACCTTTTTCCTTAATCTTCTTGCCGGTAATAAGGCTAAAGGAAACATTAAAATAGTTGTGAAAAGTCGTAATTTATGTAGAACGGCAAAACCCAATTCATCACCTCTCCAGCTTGATTTTGTCGTTCTTTAATACCTTCTTATATGCTTTTTTAACTTCTCGTTACGTAGAGCGGAAGCTCAAAAGGAGCGTGCTGAAATAAAGGACTGTAAACAGCCGGTAAGCGTACTAATTAAAGAAAATCAGAGATTTAGGAACGGTCATAAGGTTTATTTAAAATAAAGACATTATAAAAAAGTGAGAATGCGTTTCGAAATTAGTTTAGAAGTAGATGGTAGGGTTCGAGTCCCTATTCTCGAGATCCCTACCTGCGATCCAACCCTAGATTGAGAGGAAACCCTATTACTC
>NZ_JJQY01000054.1:0-921 GCF_000979295.1 Methanosarcina sp. 1.H.T.1A.1
AGGTCTCTGGCTTATTGACTATGCAAACGCAATAACCATTGAGTCTGATGACGAATTTGGAGAATTAGATGATGTTTCTATCATGGGAGACACTCTCATGGTTACCAACAAGGACACCATCACCCTTACCAGGGATAGCACAGACAAAATTCTTAATAACGTGTCCTTCAAGACAGCTGACACCAGCTCCGATGTGCTCAGGTTCTATCTCATGCTGGAAGTCAAAGAGCCCGGTGTCCATGTGATCGGGGGAGCAGCCTCCTTCGGTGCAGGTAACTTCACCTGGGATGCATCTAACTTTGCAGGCTTCTTCTACGATATTGATGACAATGTCGAAACAGAATCACTCAGTGTCTCCAACATTGACGGAAACGTGATTCCTGAAGGCGACCTTGTTTATGAGACAAGCATTGAGAACGTTGCCTACGAATACGATAATGCAGCAGATGGCTGGAACCAGTACCCTGTTATCGGATTCTTCGCACAGAAGTATGTCCCGCTTAAACCCGAAAAAGCCGACAAACTTTCAAAGCTCGTCCTTGACAGTGATGACAAGTACACCATCAGAACCGGCGAACTCCTCGACCTCGGCGAAGGCTATGCTATCGAAGCCAGGCAGGTCGATGTTGACGGTAAGAAAGTCTGGCTCGAATTCACCAAAGACGGAGAATTCGTAGATGACGAAATCATCTCAGTCGATACCGGCGACAACACCTGGGACGTCGAACTTGATGACATCCAGGACGAAGACGATGTTGTTGTCCTGAGAGTGCATGTCAACCAGGTCTTCCAGGGTGCAGTCGACAGCATTGCCCAGATTGAAGGTCTCTGGCTTATTGACTATGCAAACGCAATAACCATTGAGTCTGATGACGAATTTGGAGAATTAGATGATGTTTCTATCATGGGAGACACTCTCAT
>NZ_JJQY01000155.1:0-770 GCF_000979295.1 Methanosarcina sp. 1.H.T.1A.1
AGACGGCATACGAGATAGGAGTCCGTCTCGTGGGCTCGGAGATGTGTATAAGAGACAGGGTGTATACCATGCTGCAGTAATCCATATGTACCCTGAAGGCAAATCTACCGATCTTTCCCCTGCTGGTACAGGATACACTACCATTATCCGCAACAACATTATAGTAAATACCCTTAAGCGTAAGAAAGATCCGCGAGGGACAGGGTACTGCGTGATCAATTACCTCCCTGGAACACATACCTTCGTGCTGCAAAATAACTGCCTCTATAATAATGAAGCTGGAGACTACATCAACACAGAATCAAAAAGCGATATCTATGCAAATCCTCTTTTTGCAGACCCGAAAAATCAAGATTACCATCTTAGATCGACAGGAGGTAGATGGAATGGGAAATCCTGGGTAAAGGATCGCATAAGTTCTCCGTGCATTGATGCAGGTTATTCTTCCTCTGACTACTCAAATGAGCCCGAAGACAATGGAGAAAGGGTCAATATAGGAAGGTACGGAAATACTGAAGAAGCATCAAGGTCAGGGGTAATGCCCGGATATGTGGCCTGGTGGCATCAGGTGGTTCCATTCAGGACCCTGATGAGGATATTCTTTTTTAATATTTTTTAAAAACGCTATCGAGAAAAATATTGATTATCAAAAAAATACTGCGGAAAGTGGGTTTCACTGGTAAAAAGAGGTTTTTCCGAAAAGCAGGCATTGGGAAATTAACCTTTCCTGCAGTCTAGAATTTCGGATTACCTCCTTAAAGGACATCCAA
>NZ_JJQY01000018.1:0-636 GCF_000979295.1 Methanosarcina sp. 1.H.T.1A.1
TGCTCCGGTAGTGTAGTCCGGCCAATCATTCCGGCCTTTCGAGCCGAAGACTCGGGTTCAAATCCCGGCCGGAGCACCATACTATTATTAATTGTTCGGTAAACTTTTTATTATTACATCCATTTTTCCATTATCACTTCTATTACTATTTTCTTTACCTTCTCCATAACTATTCCCTATCATCTTTTTGTTGTATCCTTTCCTGTTACATCCTTTCCTGTTACATCCTTTCCTGTTACCTTCCTCTTTTTACTTTCATTTGACTTTTATCGTATATTTGTTAATCGAGTTTGCTTCTCGCATCTTTGTTACTCGAGTTTGATTTACTAATTCCCCCCTGTTGCCGCGCTTCCCTAAATTTCTGAACCCTGAAGAGGGGTTTCTAACTAAATATTTTTCAGTCAGTTATGTAGTAATTTATAAAAAATTACAGCCACGGCCTTAAATATACGACCAGATTAACTGTGTTTGATCGGCTAACTGCACCCAAAGCCAGGGGGAAGGGACAGATTTATATATTACAAAGGATATTGTTGGATTCGCTGTGAGATGCAATGTGCTCCGGTAGTGTAGTCCGGCCAATCATTCCGGCCTTTCGAGCCGAAGACTCGGGTTCAAATCCCGGCCGGAGCACCA
>NZ_JJQY01000089.1:0-564 GCF_000979295.1 Methanosarcina sp. 1.H.T.1A.1
AGATGTGTATAAGAGACAGGTGTAGACTCCGGGTGGTCTGTTTATCTCCAGAACCCATGCTATGATTCATCCTACTAGAAAACTCGTGACCTGATCACATGAAAAAGAATATAATAATGAAATAGAAATCAAAAGAGAAGATTTTCTATTTAAAGCAAGGAAGTGGCTAAAAATAATCCCTGCAAATCAATTTCTTTGCGATCTCAAATCTTTTTTCTTGATCTTCAAAAACATAATACTGAGCAAATTTAATTTTTGCATTTGTACTTTCAGGAGGAAGCATTGTTGTTAAGAGTTTTCCATCCCAGTTGAGAATGGAAATCTGGACATTATTTTCCCCTCCCTAGTTAGATATGTTCGTTTGTAATGCACCCTCGTTGGGTCGGCCCTTAAAAGACGGGCGTAAAAGAATTGTAAGATGGGAGTTATTCAGTGGTCTAATTACTTGCTTTCTCCGTTTTGCTATCTCTGTTAGACCGATACCAGTAATTTAGAGCATCTCGATGAAGCCCAAGTGCTATTATGCTCATAACTATACTTACCACCAGCAAAAAGGGTGGGTTC
>NZ_JJQY01000043.1:0-6232 GCF_000979295.1 Methanosarcina sp. 1.H.T.1A.1
TAGGAGTCCGTCTCGTGGGCTCGGAGATGTGTATAAGAGACAGCCTCTGGAACAGAGGGTAGAGCCTGCGGAGTTATTCTCAAAAGAGAGAGCCATGAAGTAGGATGCCCGTCATTTCAATGATGGGTAGTTCACTCAAATTCGGATGAAATTTTATGATTATTTTTGAAATTGAAGAAAAACCAGAAAAAATTAAAAAGACGCTGATTTTGCTTCCTTAGTTTAACCTGTTTCTATCGGCAAAACCTCTTCTCTTCCAAATATATTGTAAACTTCCTGTAATTTCAGAATGAGTACAAGGAAAAGGCAAGTCTGCAAGTTTATCTGAAAAATTTGTCCTTGGGGATGCGTACAAGGGATTCCAACAGGCTTCATTGGGACAAAAACGTCAGTGAATTTTTGTTTTGGGCCACGTTTCCCAATATTTATATGCTATATATATGCTATATTTATATTCTATATTATTTTTTATACAATGTTACATGGATATTAGGGAGTACCAGAATTATATGTATCCACCAAAATCAGAATACCACCTGCTGATCATTGCACTTTGTTCCTTATCCATACCGACCAATTTTTTACTGGCAGTAATGCTGCCGGAGGCAATCGCTACATGCAATGTAGTCAGTTTACGTTTTATTTGAAAATAGGTGTTAGAAACAGCTAGAGACTGTATTTTCTGCCTGGGAACTATAGTAGTAACCTTACCCAGGGTCCTTGAACTGATAAGCAGTTTATTATTCTGTATATTAAAGCCTGCATCCCGATATTGAATAAAGCCCAGCAAAATTGCCGGAGGCCACAGCAGGAGTGCGAACCAGCCATAAGGTATGAAGAACATTGCTAATATAGTTACAAGAAATGCCGGTATAAGATTTATTAAAATATACCTTATCCGTGAACGGATAGGAAGCTGTTTGGTTTCAAGCGGGACAGCAAACTCAGGCAGGACCTGTTCTAACAATTTCTTTACCTGTCTATGAGGAATTATCGGAAAAAGAACACTAGATTCGCCTTTTTCTCCGGCATTGCTGATACTGACTACCTGAATACTAACCATTCCAAACGGTTGACGCAGAACGTTTTCTACTACGCGTACAGCCTGGATTTTTTTAATTGGTATGGTGAGCTGCTTTTTTTCCATGAGACCGCGATTAATTTTTATATTATTATCCATACGTATGAGTTCAAAGCCGCCAAATTTAATAAAATTCCCTAAAAGTGACAGAACCCAGGCAAGTAAAAATATGACTAAAACAACAAGTATAATAGTAGTGATTGTTTTGCCAGCAAGCTCCTTTACATAATCCCCTATAATATTCCATATGTTGAGATCGGGAAAGATCTCTTCCAGTTGCGAGAATATCACAAGTAAACCTACCAGTACTACCCCAATGCTGTTGGAGGTGCTGGACAGAATGAACAAATCACGGGTTGAGAGCCGGAAAATTTCTCCTGTATGTTGATCTTCTGTTTCCTGGTATTTCTGGGCCGGTATGGGTCGTTTACTTTCCAGAATATACCGGAGCTCTTCTGCCCTTGTCCTGGAAATAGCAGGCAGGACAAGTTCGGCTTTGTCCCCCCCGCCGGCTGTTTCTACTTGCAGTTTCACCAGGCCGAATATACGCTGAATTATTCCGGCAGATACCTGAACTGATTGAACTCGTCCAAAACTAATGAATCGTTTTTTCTTAACGAATATACCGAATTCCAGATGCAGTTCATCATCCTGAATATAATATACATAACGCAGCCAGTAAACTATTATATATAACACATACAGCAGCAGTATTACAGGCAATGCAAAAAGAAAACACCGGCGAATTTCGTTTTGCCCAAATACCAGAATAATAAGTGGCAGTAAGGATTGAAACTGTTTATAAATAGTACCTATCAAAAACTCCAGTATTGCTGCTGGGTGCAGGCGTTGAGGCTCATACATCTTCATCCACTACCCGGGCTAATACTGAAATCTTTTCTCGTAGTTCAGCGGCTACATCATCTGCAAGTGCAGGTATTTCATGCTCATCCGCTGCAGTTGATACAGTTACCGTAGAAATCCCAAAATGACGCATTAATGGTCCCTGTACAGTATCAACATGCTGGATATGTACCATGGGAATTAAAGTACGGTATTTAATAAACACACCATGATAAAGATCAATCTGGTGTTCAGAAACATCGTAACGCCACGTTTTCCATCGAATATTCGGAATCACCGTGGTTTCCAGAAAAGATATAAGCAGTACCAAAACTATAATAATAGATAGAATCCATCCAGGCCAGTTCCAGAGCCTCATGGCACCATAATAAGCCAGAGGTACCAGCCAATACAAAAAAGAGCCGAGCAGTCCCGACCAGCGCCAGTATGAGACTGCTTTTTCGTCTATTTGATGATCGGGAATAGTTTGCAAAAAGTCCGCCTTCAAGAATAAAACCCACTTTCGTCAGGTAAACATAATACTCTTTTTTATTTTTTACCGTTATTGATTATCAGTATAGTTTGTGAATTTCTTTAATATTAATCATTTTGAACTGTTGACAATATCCTATCAAATTTAGGTTTACAGTGTAATAATTATCCAAACCACTTTAAATATTTGACCCTTTGCTATTTTCTTGCGGGTAGTTTATATTCACTTCTTATGCGTGGAGGCTACATCTAAGTATTTTTTGTAAAAATAACCGTTATTAAGCTTTTAAAGCTCAAAATGAGGCAAATTAACCATTTATATTCAATCAAGCTAAAATTAATTTTAATTACTGCTTTTGACTCGTTTTTTGTTAGATTCAGATTGTTGTTTAAAATAGGGGGCAATAAGGTTTTGAATCTGAAATTAAGGGTTTATAATTTCTCAAATAAAAAATAAAATGTTTTTTACATGTACTTTAATCGGGGAAGCACTATTATTATACTTAAGCTACTAAACAAGGTTAAGTAACCCTTAAAAAATTGATGATTTTTAGAGGACCCTAAAAAGAAATATTCACGAAGAATGTAAACCTGTTGAAGAAAGATATTACTCCTGAAACTGACAATACGATGGAACAGATATTTTCTTTGATAGGTGATATCGTAGATAAGGCAAGATTATTCAAAATTGCTTAATCATGAGAAATAAAATGAAAAGAATATTATATGATTTTAATAAAAACCACAAATCAAAAAAGGAAGGAGAGAGTACGTGAAAAACAAATAATCACGTACTTTAATGCCAAAGAAACAAATGAAAAAAATCATGGTCAGCTACAGGATAAACCCATTAACCTGACCCCTGTAACTCTTAGCAGTTAAAAACCTTATCCAGGAAATACTGATGGATGCGCAAATCGTCGGTTAATTCCGGGTGGAAAGCAAGCGCCAGCACATTTCCCTGCTCTGCAGCAATAATCATGTCTTCAAGCCTGGAAAGTACGCGCACGCCAGGCCCGCAGCTCACGATTCCGGGAGCCCGGATAAACACACCGGTAAAAGGGGAATCAAGAATAGACACATCAAGCTCCGCCTCAAAAGAATCCCTTTGTCTCCCAAAAGCGTTCCTGTTAACCCTTGTATCCATGATCCCGAGCAATTCCTGGCTGGTCTTTGCCACCTGCTCATCCCCTTCCTTTGCAAGCACAATCAATCCTGCACAGGTCCCGAGAATCGGAATTTCCCTAGCTGCTGCCTCCTTAATCTCCTCCGCAATCCCCTCACGGGCAAGCAGCCTGCAAAGAGTCGTACTCTCCCCGCCAGGAATCACAATCCCGCTGCACTCCGGCACAATTCCCTTATGCTTTATCGCAACTACCTCAGCCTCAACCCCTCTCTCTGCAAGGGCTCTCTTCAAAGCATCAACATGCTCAGAAACCGCTCCCTGAATAGCGATTACACCTATTTTCATAAAAAACACCATTTTCCAAAATTAATCCTTTATTTGTTGATCAAAAAATGTAAAAAATTAAATAAATTTTATTCTTACAAACCTGCAAGAATAAATCTGTTTTTAAAAAATTGAATTTTGAGTCCTCTTGAGCGGAGTTAACTGCATAACCCACAAATTAGTCCGCTTCAGCAAAACTCACTACTAAAACCCGTAAATTAGTCCTCTTGAGCGAAGCGAAAAGGACTGCGGGCTGTTGCACTTGCAGTGCAACTCCCAGGAAATCTCCGATTTCCTGTGATCCCGAATCGCAACTCTGCTGGCGCAACTCGGGATTGTGGTTTTTACCAGCCGCGTTCCTGAAGAGCTTCCTCGACAGGGATCGTGTCTACGCTGATGCCTTTCATTCCGGCGCCTATGCCTTTTGAAATCTCGGCAAGTTTTGCAGGGTTGTCGTAGTTGTTTACGGCTTCAACGATTGCTTTTGCCATCTTTTCAGGGTTTTCGGCTTTGAAAATGCCTGAGCCTACAAAAACCCCATCTGCACCAAGGCGCATCATAAGAGCCGCATCAGCAGGGGTTGCAACTCCGCCAGCTGCAAAGTTTACTACAATCAGGCGCTGCATTTTTGCGGTTTCCATTACAAGTTCGATAGGAGCTTCGATTTCCCTGGCAACCATTATCAGTTCTTCTTTTGTCTTGCCGGCAAGGGCACGGATTTCGCCCTGAATCTGCTTCATATGCTTTACTGCCTGGCTGACGTCTCCTGTTCCGGCTTCTCCTTTCGTCCGGATCATGGCTGCCCCTTCGTTGATCCTGCGGAGGGCTTCTCCGAGGTTCCTGGCTCCGCAGACAAAGGGCACTGTAAACTGTGTCTTGTCTATGTGATAGAAAGGATCGGCGGGGGTAAGGACTTCGGATTCATCTACCATGTCAACGCCGAGTGCCTCCATGATTTCAGCTTCGACGAAGTGCCCGATCCTTGCCTTTGCCATTACAGGGATAGTAACCGTATCAATGATTTGCTGGACGATTTCGGGATCTGCCATACGGGCAACTCCGCCCTCTTTTCTGATATCTGCAGGGACAGCCTGAAGGGCCATGACAGCAACTGCTCCGGCTTCTTCTGCGATCCTGGCCTGTTCCGGGGTTGTCACATCCATGATCACACCCCCCTTCTGCATCCTTGCAAAGCCCCTCTTAATAAGTTCGGTCCCGTGTCTCAATTTTTCAAAGTCCATGAATGTCATCCTCTTTGTTTTGATCAGATTTCTAAGATATATTGCCGTGGGAAATCTTTTCCACAGATGAAACGGCCATCAAGTCCTTTCCACCAGTTACAACCAACAGGTTGCGGTTTTCAGTATGCTATTTCTCCAGTGAATTGTGAATACGCTCAATAGTTAAAAGCATTATTTAAGCTATTCCTTAATTCCAGAGTTCAGAGTAAATTAACTTACAATGATTTAACATTTTTTCTTTTTTTTACTGAGACTTAACACTTTTAATGACTGCCTGTTTCTCCGGTTATTTATCCCGAATATACTTCGGAGCCTGAATGAAATTCTTTGCAGTACTTTTAAAAAGCACTTTTATAAGTTAACTTTTCGGTTTGATCTATCTATCTCAGTTTTCATATAATTTCAATCTTTATAATATATCCGGTAATTTACGATCTGATTACGGAGATTAAACACAGGAAGTAAGATTAAATATGAATCTCCAACGCTCAGTTCTCCGATATAAAGTTTTTGTAAATTGCCGGAAAGACGAGATGTGAAGCTCTTTTTAAGAGGGACATATGCTTCTCTAATATATTTTCATGCGTCTTCGGTTAACTGAAGAAGCATGATAAATTGCATTCATTTCCACAACAGATGTTCAAAATTTTATCAGAGCCGGAGATGGAGCATAGTATCGATTTTTGGTAAATATGGCTATATTTGAGGCAGACTTCTGATATAAAATCGATAGCCTCAGAAACGAATATTCCTTTACCGATGACCAATGAATATATTTTATATTTCAGACAGAGACGCGAGAGAATACATGAAAAAACAATTATAATATGTGTTGAATCATTACATACAGGGTATTTTTTGCCGGGGTAGTTTCTGGATTTCAGGCAATTACTATTTACTTACGTTAGGGGGGATAGAAAATGAGGATTAAACGTCTGGATGTATCATTGTTATGTGCTTTTTTGGTTACCGTACTTGTTGCGTTACCGACACATGCCCAGATGGGGCCGGGAGGCGGTCCAGGGGCGGGAATGGGTCCTGGAATGATGCATGGTTACGGTTTTGCGCAGTATGACAGCTGTCTCTTATACACATCTCCGAGCCCACGAGACGGACTCCTATCTC
>NZ_JJQY01000043.1:6253-60440 GCF_000979295.1 Methanosarcina sp. 1.H.T.1A.1
CTACACCTCTCTATTCGTCGGCAGCGTCAGATGTGTATAAGAGACAGGTCCTGGAATGATGCATGGTTACGGTTTTGCGCAGTATGACAGCAGGTTTGATGGTTTTGGGTCAATGACCTTTGAAGAAGTATCAGACACCTTCGGGGTCCAGGTTGAAGATGCGATCTCTGACCTTGAGCTTCCGGAAGATATGGACACGCAGCTTACGGTTCTGGAGATTGAAGAGCGGTACGGGGTCTCAGGGCAGGAAATTGCCAGTTACATGGTAATGAATATGCAGCAGCTGAATACGACTCTTAACCCGAGGGAAAGGCTTTTGATGCGCCAGCAGGCCACTCAGGCAATGCGAGCCGGTAGAGGCAGTGGGATGTATTTCATGCAGCAGGGAAATTGTGCCTGTGGAAACTTTACCACATTCAACTTCAACGAAAGCGGGATAATAGAAAACTTCGCTGTAGGAGGAAACCTTCTCTTTGATTCGGTTGAGATTTCGGATTTTGAGTACCTTGACGAACAGATTACGGAAACAACAGCTTTTTACCAGGGCGTTGACAGCCAGATCCTGATTCAAGATTCTCCCATGGGGATTTTCCAGGTCAGGGCTTTTGCAAATAAAACCGTTACTTACAACCTTGCAGATGGAGTAAAAGCAAGCCTGGAAAAGAATCTCTCCAGCGGGCTTGAGAATGCAGTCCCCATAAAAATTACCGCAAACAATTTCGAGGGATATCTGGTGTTTTTCAGGAATCCCCTTCCCGAAAATCCCGAGGGCCCTATTAACGGGACTGAAGCAGAAATTTCGGGCGATAAAATCACAGTCAATCTTGTAGAATATAGTGTGGTAATGTTCAGGGCAAGTCCGATGCAGCCTTCATTGATGCAAACAGGATACAGGTACGGTGGTAATTATACCTATATGCATCAGGTGTTTAACAGGGAAATAGCAACCGGAAGATTCGGAGCTGAGATAGCTTTCCGTGCAGGTTCGGATAAGGTTTCAGTCACAAATTATGCCCCTGTTAGCCTGAAAGTAAGGGAAATGGATCGAGATCGCATTGTACTTGGCGTTGAATCAGACCTGCCAGATGGAAGAGTCATCAATATAAACGTAGACAATGAGACCATTAACCTCACCAATCCCGATCGTCTGAGAATCAGATATGACGGTGCAATAATTGAAGAAGCTGACAGCATTGACGAACTCTTTGCAGATGGAAACAGACCTCTTTGCTACAGGCTATACGAAAACGGGACAGCTTCAATTGCAGTATATATCCCGCAGTTTTCGGAACATGAGATTATAATAGACCTTGTGCCTGAAGGTGAGGAAGGTGCAGTAAATGTTTCCAAAACTGGAGAAATGGCTTCGGATGAAGCTGAATCAATCGGAGCCGACGAAGGAATAAATAAAAATGAAGAAAAGGTTCCGGAAACTGGAGTGCCTAAAGCTCAGAACGAAAAAGGTGATATAGAATCTTCTCCGGCTTTTGAATTCGGGTTTGCAGTTTCAGGCCTGGCAGCGGCATATGGACTGAGGTACAGGAAATAAACCTCTGCCTCAATGCCTGTATCAGGTGAAATCAGAATTATGAAAGGGCCGGTCAAATCCCGGTCCTTAAAACAGAATTTAAACAAGACTTAAAATCAGGTTCAGCTAACTCAGATTTAGATCTTTTCTATTTCAGCTAACTCATGTTTAGATCTTTTCTATTTCAGCTAACTCAGATTTAGATCTTTTCTATTTCAGAGAACCCATGTTTAGATCTTTTCTATATCTCTTCCGTACAGCCCAAGCTTTGCACAGATATATACGGAAATCCAGATTGTGGATGCAGGAATGAAGGTTTTCAGGAATTCAAGAACCGTGAAACCGAAGTAACCTGCCACCCCGATTACATCAAATCCGACAGCAAGGGCAAGGCTGGATACCCCGAACATTATAAGCGCGATAAATACCCTGGCAGCTCGCTGCCCTGTATCTCCGTCATCTTCCGGGAGCCCTTTTCGTATCACCATGATATATGCCGTATTCGTGCCGAGGAGAAATCCTGCCACATCGGCACTTATCAGGGATGAGGCTGTGAGGAGGAGAGGAACAACAAACATAAAGGAGTAAAATAAGAGATTTTTCTGCCTGAAAACAAGCTCAAAGCTCTCCTTTTTGAAAAGCTCATCTTTCAACGGGCTTTTAAGGAGGCGCGTAAAGACAATCAGGATAATTAAACCCAGGGTCGCTCCTCCCAGTACATCTCCCAAAAAATGCCTTCCCAGGTACATTCTTGAAAAAGCTATCAATAAAATCGCTGCCGGAGCCAGGTTTTTTATTACCCTGGTTTCGAAGACCCGGGCAGTTCCTCCCCATAAAGCAATTGCTGTCGAGACATGCCCTGAAGGAAATCCGAACATGGAATGGGGAATTGTGCCCTGAAATCTGAATGCATCAAGCGCCTCTCTGCCCGGAAGCCCGAAAAACCTGTCCGCCCCCTCCCCGGAAAATGGAGACGTATTCGGAAACCCTTTTTCAAGGTTCAGGACCCTGGAATCCACAAAGTCGGGCCTTGGGAGGACAAAAATTACCTTAAGAACTTCCGTGACTGCACCGGTCCAGAGCAGCAGCTGGAACAGAAGAAAACCTTTCTTGAAATCAACCCCGAAAGTGGTGATGATTATTATGCTGGCAAAAAAGGCGGCAGACCCCATTGAAGTTATCAAAACCATGAGGAAAGTAAACCATTCGGTTCCAAGGGATTGGAGGTAAAGTATAGGTTCTGTCTGGAACAAGGGGAAACTCCTGATTTAATGTTTACCGGAAGACATATATCCAGCCCTATTCAGAAAGCCGGGGAACTGTAAAAAGTTTATGTTGAGTTTGGTAATTGTTGAGTTCGTCAACTATGCTTATTCTGGAGATTTATGTTAAGTTTGGTATTCGGTGAAGTTATATTTCTGAGTTTGTAATTATTTTGAGCTGAAATACCTATCCCGGGTCGGCATCATATTACTATTACGGCTCTGCGGACCCCGGGAGCTCCAGCTTAAAATCATTGATCGAAAAATTCTTTTCAGGGCACCTTTCCTGGCATCTCCTGCAGGCAGTGCCAAGGCATCTCGCAGTATTGATCCTGAAACTTTCGTTTTTCCTTGAGAGGGCTTCTTCCGGGCACCCCTTCACGCAAGTATCACAGCCGCTGCACCGGATCGTGGCAATTAAACCGCATTTTGGCTCCATGATCTCCAGGCTTTTTCCAAGTTCCCGGATATCCCTTTCGTATTTTCTTTCAATAATACATTCCTGCAGTTTTTTCGGGATTGGCCGGATTCCTGACCTTTCAAGGTTTGTGTTGTATTTTTCAAGAGGCATCCCTTCATTCCAGAGGGCTATCTCCTGGATGTAGATGGTTGCAAAGGTCGGGGAGGAGGCAAACATGATGTGGTTTGCGAGGACCGATTTCTTCATTTCATTGAGGCAGGAGAGGTAGTCGGGATCAAGGGCCAGGTCCTTTGCAAGTTCCAGGGAGGTGTTTCCGCACTGGACAATCCGTTTCGGGGTTGCAGGCACAATTCCCGTGACCTGTGCCTTATGAGGGTCAACGTAGGTCCCGCTGGCTCCGCACATGTACATTGTTTCCAGGTCTTCGTATGTTATTCCTGCTTCGTGCATCAGGGTCAGGTGGCCTGCTCTCAGGGCTCCGAAGGCTTTTCCGGCTTCAATCACATCCTCCTCCGTAAACATGATCCCCTTTCCCACCCGGATTCTGCCGCCTTCGATATGAGGAGGCTTTATTATGCCGGTGACAAGGCCTGCGTACATAAGAGCGATCACACCTGTGCCGGTGATCCCCTTTACAGGGTATCCCGAGGTTTTGAAGGTCCCTTCGCGCAGGTTGATTTTAGGTCCTTCCACAAGCCTGAGCTTTTCATCAAGGGCAAGGGTCTGCCAGCCCCCTGCGGAAAGCCGCATATCGGCAATTGCTCCGGGGGTTGCCAGCATACCTTTGCTTATCTGCTGTCCTTCCATGGCCGGGCCCGCAGCCGCCGACCCTGTAAAGATCTTATCGTCCACTTTCAGGGCCATCTCGGCATTGGTCCCGTAATCCGTAACCATGCAGGTTTCGGAGGAATCCAGAAACCCCGTCTTTATCATCATGGCAAGGGCATCGGCTCCGATTTCATGCCTTATCGAAGGCGGGATAATCACATCAACATCTATGGAAAGCCCTATTTCATTTCCTGAAACGATATGTCCGTCCCTTTCCGGAGACTTTACGTGCATTTTTTCAAGGGCGTTTTTTCCCGCAAATGCAAGGTCCCGGATTTCGATTCCTTCTAACAGCGACAGCTGGATCGGATTTCCACAAACGGCTATGCGCTTGAGGTTTCCGGGTTTAAGGCTTTTTATCAGGGAGTTTACGGCTGAAACGAGAATTTCATGGGCTGTGTCCTGCCCGTAACTGATCGCAAAGTCCATATGGTCAACAACATTTGCACCCGGAAGAGGGTTTCTGGATAAAATTGCAGTCCTCAGGACGGAATGGTCCGTAAGGTCCAGGAGCTGCGCTCTGATTCCGCTGGTGCCTATATCGATATTTATAGCCTGATCCATGTTTTATCCCAGGGTTTTGTAAAGGAGGTAAAGATTGGAAAAAAGAATAAAGTAAAAAAGAAAAAAGGAAAAAATAAAACTGGAAAGTTAAAGTAAAATCAGTGAAGGTCCTTGCGGACTTCTTCCCAGCTTTTTCCTGCACAGATCTGTTTTGCGATTTTTACCGCGTCAAGCGGAGTTTTTCCATATACTGAGTTGCCAAAGGTCTCGACGAAGTGACTGTCCACAGCAGCTCCGCCGCAGGCGACAGGGACGCCTTCGGATTCCAGGGCTTCTGCGAGGGCTTTAAGGCCTCCTTTGGTCGTGCTCATGAGGGTTGTTCCGGTAACAAGGTCGGCTTTTTCCGCCTTTACGGCTTCGACGACTGCTTCCACCGTTATGTCTCTTCCGAGGTCGATGACGTCAAACCCGTTCGCCCTCAGAATGGCTGCCACTATATTCTTGCCTATGTCATGCAGGTCTCCCACAATAACAAGGGATACCACCTTCCCCTGGGAGGGGATGTCTCCGATCTTTTCCTGACAGAGTTCCACACCTCCGAGGAGTGCTTCATTTGCCAGCAGGATTTCCGGGACATAGCTTTCTCCTATGTCGTAAAGCTCACACACGGTCTGGATGCCGTGCATAAGGGCATTTAAGACCAGGTCTGTCGGATCTCTTCCTTTTTCAAGGAGGCCAGCTGTGAGTTTTGCAGCTTCTGCCCTGTTTCCTGCGATCACCGCATCTGCCACGGCTGCATATTCGGGGTCCTTTGGCCGGTTCTTTTCCTTTATCTGGTCGGCGGTGGTCACTTCTTTGTTCCCGTCTCCGAGGTCTACCCCGAGGCCGATCATGATCCCTTCATCAATGAGTTTTTTAAACTTCGCAGGCTCTTTTTCTTTAAGCTCGAAGATCTTCTGGACTGCGAGGTCGATATGCCTGATCATTCCTGCACTCCTCCGAGGACGTTTTCTTTCATGTTCCTTCCGATACCGACTCCTATCTGCCTTACGAGGTCTTCCACATCATCGTATTTCGGGATCGGAGTCTCCTTGCAGGCCCTGACATAGGCCCTGAGGTTTTCAAGGGAAGTCCCGAATGAGACGTCACATGCCGTCCCGACAATATCGGTTCCCTGCAGGATACATTCCCTGGTCCTGTTGTAGACCTGTTCCGGGGTGCCGTTTGGCATCAGGTCGATAACGTCCAGGCTTCCGAGGATAGACATCTCGTTGCCCATTACCTGTCGGCAGTACCAGACTGGCACGGCATCAAAGGAGAAGCAGTCGATTCCACTCTGCTTTATGTAAGGCAGGAGTTTGCTGGTATCTCCGCAGATGTGCAGGATCTGGGGGCAGCTGATCTCCCTTGCCATCCTTTTGTGGGCAGGGAGCACGAATTCTTTGTAAGTTTCCCCAGAAATAAGGTCTCCTGAAGCCGATGGGTCGGCAGGGAAAAGGATATGTGCCCCGTAAGCGGTCTGCAGCCTTCCGTAGGCTATTACGAAGTCCGTGGCAGCCTCAATGAAAGCATGGGCTTTTTCCGGATCGGTCTTTGTCCACCTTACCAGGTTTTCAACGCCTGCTATGTGGCCGGCTACCGTAAAGGGGGCTGTAAGTACGGGGATGATAGGGAGCATGCCTTCGTAGCGCTTCCTCAGTTCGTCGATTGCTCCGAGCACGACCGGAATTCTTCCGGTTTCTTCCAGGTTGTCGGGCCAGGTTATGTCGGCAGGGTCCGTATAAGCAGGGCCGGTTACGGGAGGCCTGTCCGGCTTGTCCCAGTCAAGTTTGCATCCAAGAACTTCTGCTTCCAGGGAAATGTCAAATTGAGGGCGTGCAGCCTCAATGCCGCAGACTTCATATGGGGCGGCTGCAAGGTCTGCCATCATTTTACTGTCAAAGTGGGCTTTTGGCCAGGAAGCATTGCAGATCTGCATCAGTTCTGCCGTGGTCTGAGCCAGGGGATTTGCAGGAGGTACGTAGTCAACCCTACCTCCAAGCACTGCTGCCAGAGCTCTTCGGGTTGGAGTCATTTCGCTTACCATGTTCTATGTCTCCTTTTCCATTTTTAAATATAATTTAATCGTTATGTCCCACAACCAGAGTGTCAACTAATGCTTTTTTCTTTTAATGAATGCGTTTTTTTGAATGGCACCCATAAGGTTAAGGAGTAGTGACCTGCTGTCAGGTAGGAGCTTGAAATGTTCCGTTTTTACGATTCCTTTTGCCAGTTCCTTTTCCGTATCCCGGAAAAGCATACAAAAATTCATTCTGGTTTTTGCAAAAGTTCGCAGTTCTTACGTTGACATTCATTAATATGCACATTTGAATACTTAACTGGATACAGTTAGCATAATAAGGAAAAATTTATATACTTCTAAAATTTATGTCGACACTTGGTATTTTTAAATTGTCTATTTATTCATTGGCAGGCTTCAAGTACCCCATTCCAGGTTCATTCTCATTATTCTATATCCACTCTCATTAATCGTCCTTATCCAGTATTACTCGTTTTTTTGTATGTGATATTTATTAAATTATGAAAAAAATATTTATTGTTGTGACAGCAATTATATGATTGTTTATCATTATTGGAATCCGGAATTTCATTGAAGTGCAATTCATTCCACAAGAACCGAGGTCAATTGCTTGAAGCTGAACCAGATAGACGACACCCGAAAGAAAAGAGCAGTCATCATTTTCCTTGCCGCTATTCTTTTCATCTCAATTAAGGGGTTTTTGTCTCCTGTGGTAGGTGTTGGTTTTGTCCTTCAAAAAGAAGTGGTCGGAGTTGAAGGGGAAGAAAGGACTATCATCTTCCAGAGCGGCCCTGAAGGGGTCTCGGTTCAGGATGCAGCCTGCGGACAGCTGCTTTCTGAAGGCTCCGAAAACCTCCAGATCAACGAGTCCGTGGAAGCCGAACTTAAAACCATGTATCCGGAAATCGAGTACATTGTCCGAATGCGGCTCTGTGTTGAAGACGAAGTCCGGGAATACAGAGCAAGCAGGGAGGACTTCAACAGGCTGGATATAGGCAGGGTGGCCAAGTTCAGGGTTTATCGCTCCGAAAGGGACGTTATTGAGAAGATCGTTGAAATGTAAGCTCTGCAGCCGGAGCCTGCTGTCAAAGTATCTTTTAGATTTGTTTCCCTGTACTTTTCTGTTCTTTTCCCGTTTTTTCTTTTCTGATTCTCTTCCGGTTCTTTTTCGTTTTTCTCTTTCACGGAAAATTTTGCTCCTTCTGTTTTATATCCCGTGACATATAATTTTCCTATTCGGTATATCCCGGAAATTCAATATCCCGGCATATGATATTTCCGGTATATGAAATCTTGAGGGGGTTAAATGAATTTCATGAAAACACTATTCTTGTTTTTGCTTGTAGCATGTCTGCTCGGCGTTTCAGGCTGCACGGATTCGGAGGATTCCGGACCTGACGTCCCTGAACCGGATTCTCCTGAACCCGATCCCGATGTCCCAACTGTTCCCAAAGCTTCCGGGAGCGCTTCAACTGACACCCGAAATGAAACCGTTAACATCACAAGTGAGGGGCAGACCTATCCTGCTTATACTGCTGTTCCGGCGGCAGAGGGTAAATACCCGGCTGTGGTGCTGATCCATTCCTTTAATGGCTTTGAGCCCGGATACCAGGAGATTGTGGACAGGATGGCAGCAGACGGGTTTGTAGTGGTCGCTCCGCAGTGGCAGACCTATGCTCGCTCTCCTCCTGATTCAGAGGTTGAAGCCCTTGTCAGAAATAGCGTAAATTACCTTGAGGGCAGGGACGATGTTGATCCGGAAAAACTGGGCCTTACCGGCTTTTGTGCGGGCGGCAGGTATACCATGCTTTTCCTGCCCCGGATCGAAGAGTTCAATTCAGGGGTTGCCTGGTATGGTTTTCCTTACTCCGGCGGGACTGAGACCCGGCCGGAAGCACCTGCAAACCTGACAGCCCAGCTTGAAGCTCCTATCCTTGTCATCCACGGGACTCGCGACCAGGCAAGCAATGTCTCGGATATCTATCGGTACGCCGGAGAGCTGGATGCAGCGGACAAATACTTCGAACTGAAGGTTTACCAGGGTGAACCTCACGGCTTCATGATCGAAGACGGAGAACTTTCTGAAAGCTTCGTTGCACAGGACGCATATGAGGAGATGACAGATTTCTTTAACAGGACGCTGAATTACGGGACAATGGAAAATTCATCTCAGTAACCTGAGAGCAGTAACCTGAGAGGAAATTATCAATCTCATCAACTCATTTTATTTTTATAAAAATACTAATTAATAATTCATTCAATTTTTTTGTATTCCTTAATCATCAGGATAAGCAGCATAAATACGATCTGAATTCTGTTTTGTCTTTTTTTTAGGTGTATATATTAATTATCCATCTATTTATATAATAGAATGAGAATATACGGGGTGAAGGCACCATATCGCTAGAATTTCTCTGGCTGGAGTTCTTTCCGATCATGGTTTCCATAACATCATTCATTAAAAATACACCGTTAATAAACACACTATTAATGGTACAGAATAGAAATTCATGGTAGATTTATGGTAAATACAATTTCTCACATTGGAATCGGTTTGCTTCTTGCCTACGCTCTGGGTTTAAAAGGGAGGAAGAGGCTTGGTCTGGTTCTCCTTTCTATAATCCCTGACCTGGACTACTTCAGCTATTCGCTCTTTACGCTCATCAGCGGAAGCGTAAGTCACGAGGCGCGAAACCAGCTTTTCTATTTGCTGGGACACAGGGAGTTTACGCATTCGGTTTTTTTCGCTTTTATTATCGCACTTCTTATCTGGCTTAAAACTAAAGACAGGGCTTTTACATTTGGAGGGTTTCAGGCGGTTTTCCTGCACATCCTCCTGGATTACACTACGATCGCAAAAATGCGCCCCTTCTATCCGTTCAGCACAAACGAGTCCGCCCTTAGAGCCATTTATCCCTTCGACCCCGTGATAAATATCCTTCCTCTGCTGCCTGTCTTCATCGTAGCTGCGGAATATATGAAAAACAGGGGCAAATGGAGTCTTGAAATCAAAGATAGATGGAAAATCAAAAGCACGGGGAGATGGCCTTTCGAAGGCAAGGACAGCTGGAGCATTAAAAACAGAGACATATTGAATAGAAAATTAAGCGGGCTGAAAAAATTAAATGGGCTAAAAGGGTTCCATGGTTTTGTAAACCGGAATGAAGGCAAATTCTATGCCTCTTTTATTATAATCCTCCTTGTCTGGACCACAGTGTTCCCTGTTGCAAAAGTCTTCCTGACAGACCGCATCTCCAGAGCAGAAGGGACCGAGATCAGTTACAACGACACCTACCCGATATCGATCGGCAAATTCCTGGCAGCATATTCGTATGATGATACCCGGTATAAACTTCTTGAAGTCAGCTACTGGTCAGGAGTTGAAAAAAGCTTTTACGTCGAGAAGGTTAACGTGAAGGGGGATGTCCCGGACGCCTCCGCCTATGCCGAAAGAGCCGGGAAGCTCTACAGTAATTCAGTGCCTCAGGCGATCGACTATCCGGTTTATTCGATTTCCGAAAAAGATGGGGCTGTAACCGTAATTTTGAGCGATGCCAGAAACCCGTATGTTAAAAAATGGCCTTATTTTGATACGGTTTACAGGTTTGTTTTTGACAGGGAAAGCGGAGAATACGAGGTATATGAGAGCCACTACGGGAGAACTGAAAAAAAGCTTGAAAATAACTATTTCGAGTGATTCCAGGGACGAGATTCCTGGGAATTAAATTTCAGGTAAAAAGATTCCAGAAATAAGACCAGGGGAAGCGAAAACCGTTTCAAGAAAAATGGTGTCATTTCCGATTACTTCTCATCCAAAAAAGTGTAATCGGAAAACATAACTATGCTTAAACAACATAATTATACTGAATTATGCTGAATTATGCTGAAAAATAATTTTTCGATTATTATGTCGAAAAATATCTTTCCGATTTATTTCTGAACCTTTTTAAAGTACTTGTCGAGTTCTTCCCAATCGATTATATTCCAGAATCCTTCTATGAATTTGCCCCTATCATTCTTGTAATCAATGTAGTAGGCATGTTCCCAGACATCCAGGTCCATAATGATCGGGAAATCAGGCACAAGATTTACATTATGCTTTTCTATCTGCATGATCCCAAGCCTTTTGGTGTCATTGCAGAAAGTTAAGGCTGCCCAGCCGGAACCTTCGACACTCGATGCGACCTGGGAAAATTCTTTTTTAAACCTTTCAAAATTTCCGAAATCTTCCTTAATCGCATCAGCTAATTCGCCGACAGGCTCTTTGCTTGCGTTGCTTGCAGGAGTCATCTCCCACCAGAAGTAACCGTGAAGGACGTGCCCGCCCAGATTGAAAGACAGGGCTTTTGCAGTAGTCTTATAATCAAAATCCGTGCCTTCCTTCCTGGCTTTGTCCATCATTTCCAGAAGGGCGTTAGTGTTGTTTACATAACCCTGATGGTGTTTGTCGTGGTGTATGCGCAGTTGTTCTTCGGAAATATAAGGTGCCAGGTCTGCATAACCATATTTCAATGGTGGTAATTTGTACAATTCTTTAGCCATATTATTCTACCCTCTTCACAATCAATTGGTTTCGCAAAATTTGTTCCGGAATCTGAATAGAATCTATACTTTCCAGTCAGGGTATTCCATTACAAATCCTGCCTGCTAACCAATTTTCCCCTTAACTATGTTAACAGAAATTTGTTTTTCAAATAAATCCGTCTCAAACTACTCTGTTGTATTATGTCTTCAAATACATATTAAATCGCCATATGGCAATTTAAATGCAGAACCATATGGCAATTTTAAATGCAGAATATAGTTATACATCGCATCTATTATAAAGATAAAAGATGCAAACTATGAGATATTTTTGTAGAAATTTATTCCGGATATTCAACAAGATATTTGTGCTTTATCAAAAGTAAAAACGAAAATCAATTCCGGGACAAAACAAATGGTAAACACAGTCTCTCATCTTGGAATCGGCCTTCTGATCGCTCTGGCTCTCGGCTTCAAAGGAAAAAAGCGAGGCACTCTGGCATTTCTGGCAATCCTGCCGGATCTGGATATCATCCCATACATCCTGTTTGCCCTCGTCAGCGATAGCGTAAGCCATGAGGCTCGAAACCAGCTTTTTTATCTGCTGGGCCACAGGGAGTTCATGCATTCCATCCTTTTCATCCTGATTGTCACGCTTTTTATCTGGCTGAAAACAAAAGACCGCCGGTTTACAGCCGCCGGGTTTGCAGCCATTTTTCTCCACAGCTACCTTGATTATGCCACCAGCTGGAAAATGCGCCCCTTTTACCCTTTCAGCACCGAGACGTCCATCATGGGAGCAGTTTACTTCTTCGACCCCCTGGCAAACCTCCTTCCTCTGCTGCCCCTCTTTGTCTTATTTGTCGGGTATATAAAAAGAAAGGGCAGATGGAACGGAAAGTTCAACAGCTTCTGTACCTTTTTCACCGAAAACCGGAGCAAATTCTATAGAACCCTTCTGGTTGTGCTTCTGGTCTGGCTTACAGTGCTGCCGGTGGCAAAAATATTCCTTGTGAATTATATTTCCGACGCCGAGGGGACAAAAATCAGCTATCAGGAAACTTACCCTTCCTCGCCCGGAAAGTTCCTTACCGCATATTCCTATAACTCCACCCACTACAAGATTATGGAAGTCAGCTACTGGGCAGGAACCGAAAGAGGCGATTATATCGAAAAAATTAACGTGACCGGCGACGTCCCCGACGCCTCCGCCTACGCCGAAAGAGCCGGAAAACTTTACAGCACAGCCGTTCCTCAGGAAATCGATTATCCTGTCTACAGCGTCTCGGAGGAAAACGGCTCGGTAACTGTCATGCTGAGCGATGCGAGAAACCCGTATGTCGAATACTGGGCTTATTTCAAAACAGTTTACAGGTTCGTTTTCGATACGGAGAGCGGGGAGTATGAGGCTTATGCAAGCATGCAGGGGGAAGGGGAGGAAGATAAATTGGGGGATAACTGGTTTGGGTAAGATCACGATATTCGATGTTATTCCAGATCTTGATTTAGTTTTGGAATCTTTTCTTTTTTCTTTTTTCGCACTTCACCGCCTGCTCCGCAGGCGTATGGCTGCCCTGTTTTTAAGAATCATTGAAACTCAAACCGGCCTGAATTACGAAAAATCTGTAACATTCTACCCTCAGGTACCACGTTATAGAAGATATTTCAAAAATAGTTTGTTTTCTGGAAAACTTTATCTAGTGCACCAACATTTAAAATAATGTGGTGGTGTTGTTGTGAATTATTTTACGGTATTTACGGATGTATTGCTGAAACCTTCAGAGTTTTTCAAAAAAATGCCTCGTGAGGATAATTTACTCCATTCTTTGATTTTCAGCGTAATGTTTCTGTTACTTACTGTGTTAACTGGGCATTTTTTTAATAGTATCTATCTAAATAAATATTTTGAAGTTCCCGGCCCTGTCCTTATCACCGAATTTTTGCAAATTTTCTTATTTTATATATTTGTCTCAATAGGATTTATTTTGTCTTTTAAACTTCTGGGAGGCAAAGAAAATTATAGGGATACTTTTAAAATAATTGCTTACTCATACGCTGCATTACCTTTCCAATTTATTCCCTTTTTTCTGATGGGGCCAATAGCCAGTATTTACTGGGTACATATTTGCACTCGAGGCGGCCAGTTTGTTCATAACATAGGCTATTGGAAGTCGTGCCTTATTGTATTGATAGGATCATTCATCCTGCCTCTGCTGCTTCTCTGCATAATAATTTACATTGTATCCGCTCTGTAAAACCGGAAATGTCATGCAATTTGTCACTCCTGCGGAAGCTGTATGATTTTTCTCATAAATTACTGGCCAGAGGGAAATGACCAGAATTCAGATGTCCATTTTTAAACTTTACATTGCTATTTTACATCTATTTATAAACCATTGTAAAATGTCAGCGAAAGCCTATATCTATTCAAAAAAGCGGGTTTAGAGGGTTAGTTACTGAAAATCATAAGCAGAAGAATAGCTTTCAAATACACTCCCCCTTTATATAACCACAGAGTAATCATAAACAATTTCTGCTAAAAAAAGAAATATATTCTATAGTAAAGATAATTGAAAATTGTATCAACGGATTAGTATTAAGAAGAATATATTCTAGGTATCTTATATAATTAGGAGTAATTATATAATTCTAATCATTGACTTTTGAGATCTTGACACCGGGCATCTCAAAATGAAATGAGCAATACTTGAAGAAATACAGGTCGTGGGAGTAGGATTGAAAATCATAGGCAACGGCAGACGTGCCTGTTTTGCAGAATTTGATCAATAACTACCTCATTACCACAAAGAAAGACTCCAAAGATAAACAAGCCTCCCTCCCCTCCTGAACGAAAGTCCGCCGCCGGAAACAAATCCCCAAAAATCTTCATTCCGGCAGCAGTTTGAGTGAAGGATTATTTTCCTTCACCCATATTTCATTTTTAGTTTTCTTCTTTCTCTTCTACCTCGTCTTCTTCAACTTCCTCTTTTTCTTCAACGTCTTCGACGTCTTCAAGTTCTTCAAAGTCTTCGAGTTCTTCGACGTCTTCGCCTTCGTCCTCTGAATCTTCTGCCGGCTCGCCTGCTTGTTCTGCTTTTCTGGCTCTGAGGTTTGTCAGTTTCAGCTGTCTTTCGTCTTCGTCTTCGGCTTTGATCCTGGCCATCCCTACGACTTTGTCCCCTGGCTTTATGTTCATTATTCTTACGCCCTGGGTGTTTCTGCCCTGGACAGAGATGCCTTTTGCCGGGATGCGGATGATGATGCCTTCTGCGCTCGTGAACATCAGTTCATCATCTTCAGCTACGGATTCGACGTTGGAGACCGGGCCGTTCCTGAGGTTTGTGACGATTGTAATCACACCTTTTCCACCGCGGCGGTGCGCGGGGTACTGGGAGTATTCCGTCCTTTTCCCAAAGCCTTTTTCGGTTACTGTCAGGAGGGTTGTGGTCTCGTCAACCAGGTCCATGCTGACTACTTCGTCGTCAGGACCGTCAAGGGTCATGCCGCGGACTCCTCTTGCAGTTCTGCCCATCGGGCGGACGTTTTCCTCGGAGAAGCGGATGGCTTTGCCTTTCTTCGAGACCATCACAATTTCCTGCTTTCCTTCCGTAAGGAGGACTTTCACAAGCTCGTCACCTTCGTCCAGGCTGACTGCGATGATACCGGCTTTCCGGGGGTTCCTGAACTCAGAGAGCGGGGTCTTCTTGATCGTGCCTGCCCTTGTTGCCATAAGGAGGTATCTGTCTTCGGCAAACTCTTTTGCAGGGATCATTGCATTGACCATTTCGCCTTCCTGAAGCTCAAGAAGGTTTACTATGGCTTTGCCTCTCGACTGGCGGGAACCTTCGGGGATCTCGTAGACCTTCTGCCAGTAGAGCCTGCCACGGTTTGTAAAGAAGAGGATATAGTTGTGGGTTGAAGAAATGAAGAGGTTTTCCACAAAGTCTTCTTCCTTCGTTTCCATGCCGATAATCCCCCTGCCTCCACGGCGCTGCATGGTATAGGTGTCAAGAGGAATGCGCTTAATGTAGCCACTGCTTGTGATTGTGACCACAACATCTTCTTCCGGGATCAGGTCTTCATCAGTCACATCTTCTGTGTACTGCACAATCTTTGTCCTGCGGGCGTCCCCGTACTTTCCCCTGATCTCAAGGAGTTCAGTCCTGATAATCTCGTACTTGAGCTCATCGCTTTCCAGGATCTTCCTGAGTTCGGCGATCACTTTTACGAGGCTTTCCAGTTCCTCAAGGATTTTCTGGGTCTCAAGCCCTGTCAGGCGCTGCAGGCGCATATCCAGGATAGCCTTTGCCTGGACCTCATCAAGGGCAAAGTCATTTATTAAGCCCTGCTTCGCTTCATCGCCGTTTGCAGAGCCCTTAATCAGGGCAACCACTTCATCTATGTTGTCAAGGGCAATCCTTAACCCTTCAAGGAGATGGGCTCTTTCCTCGCTCTTCCTGAGGTCGTAAAGCGTCCGCTTCTGGATGATTTCCATCCTGTAGGTCAGGTAGATCTCCAGAAGTTGTTTCAGGTTTAGCTCTTTGGGCTTTCCGTCCACAAGGGCAAGGTTGATTACCCCAAAACTGGTCTCCATCTGGGTGTGCTTGTAGAGCTGGTTTAAGATAACATTGGCATTTGCGCCCCTTGAAAGCTCGACTACAACCCTTATTCCGTCCCTGTCAGACTCATCCCGCAGGTCGGAAATTCCGACAATTACCTTTTCCCTGGCAAGCTGGGCAATGTTTTCAATCAGCCTCGACTTGTTCACCTGGTAAGGGAGTTCGGTTACTATAATCTGCTGCCTGTCTTTTTTAAGCTCCTGAATTTCAGCAACTGCCCTGATCTTTATCGGCCCTCTTCCTGTTGTGAATGCAGACCTTATGCCTGCTGTCCCGAGGATATGCGCACCTGTAGGAAAGTCCGGACCCTTTACCACTGTCATCAGTTCCGAAACTGATGTTTCCGGGTTTTCAATAAGCATCAGGGTCCCGTCAATGACTTCTCTCAAGTTGTGGGGCGCCATGTTCGTTGCCATTCCGACGGCAATTCCGGTTGACCCGTTGATAAGGAGGTTTGGAAGCTTTGCAGGGAGGACTTCCGGCTCTTCCAGGGACCCGTCATAGTTAGGCCTGAAGGGCACTGTCTCTTTATCAATGTCAGCCAGCATCTCCTCTGCAATCCTGTCCATACGGACTTCGGTATATCGCATGGCTGCAGCCGAGTCTCCGTCAATGGATCCGAAGTTTCCCTGCCCGTCAATTAAAGGATAACGGAGTGAGAAAGTTTGCACCATCCGCACGATACTGTCATAAACGGCAGTGTCTCCATGCGGGTGGTACTTACCAAGTACGTCTCCCACAATACGCGCAGACTTTTTGTAAGACTTATCGTGGGTAATCCCTGCCTCTTTCATGGAAAAAAGAATCCTGCGGTGGACAGGCTTTAAGCCGTCACGGGCATCGGGGAGAGCCCTTCCGACGATTACGCTCATGGCATAGTTAATGTAGGAGCGTTTCATCTCGTCTTCGATAAGGATGGATGTGACTCCTGTCCGTTCGGGTTCTTCATCCGGCTCTTCGGGGGCAGGGTCGGCTCCGTTTTCCTGCTCTTCTAATCCGGGTTTTTCATCCGGTTCTCCGGATGTAAGGCTGGATACCTCTTCTTCTACTTCAGGGTCTTCATCCGTTCCTTCCGGAATAAGGCTTGTCTGGTAAGATTTTTTCAATTCTGCTTCTGATTTATTTTCGTCTTCACGTTCTGCCATTTTTCGCCACCTCAGATGTCCAGCTCCACAACTTCTTTTGCGTGCGTTTCGATGAAGTTCCTGCGCGGCTCAACCTCGTCTCCCATAAGGATACGGAAGATATCGTCAGCGCGGATTGCATCTTCCAGAGTGACCTGCAAAAGAGTCCGGCTCTCAGGGTTCATAGTGGTTTCCCAGAGCTGTTCGGGGTTCATTTCTCCAAGACCTTTGTAACGCTGGATGGCGAGTCCTTTTTCCCCGATTTCCTTTACCTTTTCGTCCAGCTCTTTGTCAGAATACACGTAGTAATCCGCCTTTCCTTTCTTTACACGGTAAAGAGGCGGCTGGGCGATGTACACATACCCAGCATCAATCAGGGGCCGCATATAGCGGAATAACATCGTAAGGAGAAGAGTTCTGATATGCGCTCCGTCTACATCGGCATCAGTCATGATAATGACCTTGTGGTAGCGGGCGTTTTCCAGGGAGAAATCCTCGCTGACCCCAGTCCCTATAGCTGTAACCAGAGAAACAATCTCGTTGTTTTTCAGAATCTTTGCAAGCCTTGATTTCTCTACGTTCAGGATCTTGCCCCTGAGAGGTAGAATTGCCTGGAAACCCCGGTCCCTACCCTGTTTAGCCGAACCACCTGCAGATTCCCCTTCCACGATATAAATCTCACAGGCTGCAGGGTTCTTCTCAGAGCAGTCTGCAAGCTTTCCGGGCAGGGTGCTAACCTCGAGTGCGCTCTTTCTGCGGGTGAGTTCCCTTGCTTTTTTTGCAGCTTCCCTGGCTCTCTGGGCAAGGAGGGCTTTTTCAAGGATGATGTTTGCAACCTTAGGGTTTTCCTCAAAATATTCCGCAAGCCCGTCTGTTACAAGGGAGTCAACTATCCCTTTGACGTCACTGTTTCCAAGCCTTGTCTTGGTCTGCCCCTCGAACTGGGGTTCCATAAGCTTGACGCTGATGATTGCGGTCAGTCCTTCCCTTACATCATCGCCTGTGAGCTTTGCGTCTTCTTTGGAGAGCTTGTTGGCTTTTATATAATCGTTTGCTACCCTTGTCAGGGCTGTCTTGAAACCGATTATATGAGTTCCGCCTTCATGGGTGTTGATATTGTTTGCAAAAGAGTACACGTTTTCAGTGTAGCTGTTCGTATATTGCATCGCAATTTCTACGACCATATCATCTCTTTGCCGTTCGAAATAGATCGGCTTTTCGTGGAGGGACTGCTTTTTCTTGTTCAGGTAATTCACGAATTCCACGATTCCCCCTTCATAAGCGAAAGTCTCTGCCTCCCCTTCCGGGCTTCTTAAATCCCTCAAGCTAATTGTTAGACCCCGATTAAGGAAAGCAAGTTCTCTTAACCTGTTTGAGAGAATATCATATTGGAAATCCGTGGTCTCAAAAATTTTTGAGTCTGGCTTAAAAGTGGTTTTTGTCCCCCGAATGTCTGAAGTCCCTATTTCCTGAACATCAGCCTCCGGCTTTCCACGTATATAACGCTGGAAATACTTCTTTCCATCTCTGCTCACTTCTACTTCCAGCAATTCCGAAAGGGCGTTTACAACAGAAACTCCTACTCCATGCAGTCCCCCGGAAACTTTGTAGGTATTCTTATCAAATTTTCCTCCGGCATGCAGAACGGTCATAACGACTTCAAGGGCCGATTTCTTGTGAAATGGATGGGGGTCGATGGGGATACCTCTTCCATTGTCCAGGACCGTCACGCTTCCGTCGGGATTGATCGTGACATCTACCCTGGTACAGAAACCTGCAAGGGCTTCATCAATACTGTTGTCTACAACTTCATAGACTAGGTGGTGGAGCCCACGGCCATCCGTGCTCCCTATGTACATGCTGGGACGTTTTCGGACAGCTTCCAGGCCTTCGAGTACCTGGATGTGCGAAGCGTCATAAACCTGTTTATCACTCATTTTGGTTTATTCTCCATAAAAATCTGGTAAAATTATTTATTTGAAATCTCATGACATGTTATACATTTTTTAAAACTCGCAGGGAAAAATCTGTTCAAAATAGAACCTTAGAAATCATGTCAATTCACTAAGCCTTCGCTTTTTATCGTGATATTTTTATATTTAATTTTTATGTTTCTACCATGAAACAAATTCAATATGCGCTCATACATTTTAAGTCTTTAGATCAGCCGCATATTTCACCTGATTTTTCTTTCCTGATTCCCTCTGAAGAGGGAATTTTTAGCATAATTTTACGTCCAGATATGCCCTTTTCAGACTAATTTTTTAATATGTCTTTGGTTTAAATAAATATTTGCTGTTCCACAGGGAAAAATTTACTTTTTCCGGGTAGTCAGGGCATAACTTGCGGCATTTCAAAAGTCTCGAAAAGTATTTTTGGAACAGAGGTCCGGTTCTTTTTTCCTGAACATATCAGGCACGTAAATGGCCTGTGATCCGGCAGAAACAATCCCTTGAATGCATACATTGGTATATATTAATTATTTTATGATGCAAACCACGGGTCTTCCACCGATAAGCGGTTGATACTTTGATCCTCGATTTTACCGTCGCCGCTCCGATTGTACTTTTATTTCCAGAAACCCACAGGTTCCGGCCAGCGCAAAGTGCGGGACAATGCAAACTGAAAGATGTCATTAAGGTATCCACGTTAATAATATCAACCGATTAACTTCGAACCACCACAATCAGCTACCGCTTTTTGAACAGCCGGCCTGCCGTATTTCTGCTGGAGTGTTTTTCAGGCGTGTTTTTCAGACTTCCGCTTTTATCCCTTGCCAGCAGTCTTTTCAAGATGAAATAAGCAGGATTCCCGTCACTTCAGTGGCGGGTAGTTGATATCATTCACAGTCTTAGCGATGATTCAGTTCTCTGTTATCAATCTCCGGCATCATTCAGTCTCCGGTGTTATTCAATCTCCGGTGTTATTCAGTCCTCTTTACTGCTATTCCACCCGATTTCTCTCAAGCCATGCCCAGTTCTTTCAGCCGGTTAGGAAGGTATACTTCGGTTACGAAATCCAGACCTTTTCCTGCGAAAGCCTGCTGTTCAGCCTTCTTGCCTATATCAAGCTGGAGCTTTATCTGCTCTTTCCAGTAATCAGACTCAAAGCGGGGGTCGGAAAGTTCACTCCGGAGCGCACTTATGTCCTGCTCGGTGAGCTTGTCAGTTGAAAGTTCATATTCCACGATATCCGAAGGCTGGAGCCCCAGGAATTTGGCTGCCGGGGTTGCCATGAATTCCGAAAGGTGAGCGCTTTTTATGGCTCCGTAGGCAACAGATGCGTAGATCCTGTAAGACCAGGGGTCACCGTCAGTAAAAACTGCTACAGGGATCCCCAGTTCCTCGTTCATGCGCTTGATCATCCGGCGGGTTGATCTTGCAGGCTGGCCCTTCAGGTGGACAAGAATTGCATTATAAGCCTCGTCAAACCCGTTTTCCATCAGCCGTGCATACATACCACCGGTCTCTATGGCTATAATCATGCTTGCGTCGTGATTCTTAAACTCGATATTTTCCACATTGAAAGGGATCTGATATCCTCCTTCCCCTACATCCTTCTGGCAGTGGATATTACGCACTCCGCGCTTTGTCTGTTCCGAGATCTCAATCGGCCCGAACATAGTAGCCCCGTCTTCTTCAGGGCGCATGTGGAAATACTCCCTCTGGAGACTGGTCAGGAGTTCCAGGTCTTCGATCAGGCGGTCGCTCTCAGCCTGTTCCTTGAACTTGGCAGCGTCCCAGCCCTCAGATATATAATAAAGTTCTCGAAGTGTTGAGCCGCGGTTCTGGGCAAGGTGCTCGTTTATGAGAAAATCTGTCGCATAAGTAGTTTTCAGGAGCTGGAATGCCCCTTTTACGGTCTTTGCGCTCCTTTCGCTTTCCCTGTCTCCGTAGACCCAGACTTCACTCTCGTCGGAATATTCTATGTTTGCCTTTGTCCGGCTTGGAAGGCTGACGTTTGGGATGACCTCATCTTCAAACTGGTTGTAGATCTTTTCTGCAAGCCCGAGCAGCCTTTCCTTTGCCAGGGCATCTCCCTGTCTTGTTTTGTCATTTGCTTCTCTTGCCATTTCAAACACCCTTAAAGGCTTTTGCCCCGGTTACCAGTTCTTCTTCAATCCCTTCTACAATCAGTTGAGGAAGCTTTCGGAGTTCTTCTTCGGTTGTAGACTCTATCCTGTAGCTGAGTACTTTTGAAGACCCTGCAGCTGCCGTAATCTCCCAGATATAATCGTAATCATTGCCCATGGTCACAACCTTTGGCTCCGGTTTTGCCCCGTTAATTCCGCAGGGAAGCATTTCATGTACCCTGAAAGAATAAGCTGAGGTCCCGAAATTCTTGACCTTTATAGCCACATCTGCAGTCCCGTCTCCGTTGTTTTTAACTTTCCTGTGCACAAGCAGGTTTCCCATGATTTTTGCAACAACGGGATTTATGTCAGGGACGTCCTTTTCCAGGATATTTGCAACTTTTGCTGCCATTTTCGGAAGCACCTTTGTAATGATAATTTCCTTTTCCCTGCGTTTCTTGAGGTTGCTCTGCTTGCTCAGGTAATGCTTGAGTTTTCTCGCAACCTCTTTGATTGCAAGGTCCACCTCTTCTTTGATTATAGGGATGTCTGCAATCGCATCCTTTGATTCGGAGGTAAAGGGCACGTTAATGGAAGCGACATGGATCAGGAGGAGGACCGGCCCGGTGGGAATCCCGCCTCCTGGCTGGTTTAAGCCGTACTGCTTCCACTTGATGTCTTCTACGGCATGTGTTGTCACACAGCCTCCCTGCTGGTAAAGCAGAGGCACACGGTTTGCAAACCGCATGATACTGATCTTATCTTCTTTCGGGAGATTTCCCCCATATGCAAGCCCGACTTCCACGACGAAGGGATTTCCCGAATATACAGCCGGTTTCCGCGTGCTTGTGGCAATGAAGTCAACGTTTGTTTCTTTCTCAAGCCCCCGATAGATCAGCTCTTCCCCTATTGGGGAAAGACAGTCCGTCGGAGGGGCCATGATCTTTACCTTCTCAAAAGCCTCGATTAGTTTTCTTGCTTCATGGCGGCCCAGAGCGTGGGGGTCGATTTCGGGGTCAAGTCCCGAAGCCTTGCAGATTTCCTCGGCAGTGAGCAGCCCGATTTTACAAAAAGAGTAGCGTAGGAAAGGGGCAAGCTTCTGGCGCTCCGTGTAATGAAGCATTTTCATAAGAGTGCCCAGTTCGATACCTTCGGGGTGGGGCAGAATTTCTTCTGCGGGGTCAGGTATTTTATCCGTAGCCCTTTCAAAGACCTCTTCGTTGCCGTCAGGGTCAATAAGAGTTATCCTTGCATGGGGATTTACAATTGCAGTGGCTTTAAGGTATTCATAAATGGACTGCCTTCTCCCTTTTACGTAAGCAGCCTTCATCTCCAGTTCAACCTGGGTCCCATGGGGGCGGAACCAGTCTCTTATCTCATCTATCAGGATATCAGGCTCATTAGTACTGGTATTGATCATGAGCTCGTAATAGTGGGCAGGAGCCGTTGAGCTGGTTTTGGAGAGGATTTTTGTGTGCCTGCCTGCAGTCATCTGGGCATAGAGCACGGCTGCCGAAATTCCTATTCCCTGCTGCCCCCTGCTCTGCTTCAGGGCATGGAACCTTGAACCGTAGAGAAGCTTTGCAAAAACTTTGGGGATCTGTTCTCTTATAATTCCCGGCCCGTTGTCTTCAATGATAACGGTTACATAGTCCTGGCCTGTCCTCTCAACCTGAACAAGGATATCCGGCAGGATACCGGCTTCCTCACAGGCATCAAGGGAGTTATCCACGGCTTCTTTTACGGTTGTAATAAGGCTTCGAGGTGCAGAATCAAAACCCAGAATTTGCCTGTTCTTTTCAAAAAATTCTGCTACACTTATGGATTTTTGTTTTTTGGCGAGTTCTTCTGCAATGGGGGTTTCCATGGACTTTTACCTCAGGCTGAAAAATTGATCTGATGCTTAAAATAAATCTGGTTTTTAAATCAAATCCGGTGTTTAAATCAAATCCGGTGCTAAAAGGATATTATGTTATTTTTATCCGGAGAGGTTTTAATACATTTTTCAAGATGAACTAAGCAGGATTTCCGTCACTTCCGTGACGGGTAGTTGACAGCAAGAGAATCTGTCATAAAGCAGGAGTTCTTACTTAATAAAAGTGCAAGGTAATAAATATTAGCGCCTGCAAAAAAAGATAACGACTCTTCAGGCTCGTTTCTGCCGGAGTCTCATGCTTTCAGGCGCCGGGTTACTCAGAGTTCCGCACCGACAATTGTCTGGGTTGCGGTTACGGTTTCGCTTTCCCTTATTCTGTCTACCACGGTATTGAGGATGCTCAGGTCCTTAACGTCTATAATCACGACAAAGTCGTACTCTCCGAAAACATGGTAGACGTCCTTGATTCCCTCTATGTTCTTTAATTCCCTGTATGCTGCCTTTTCATATCCTGGCAGCACGTTTATCATTGTAACTCCTATAACCAAAGTGTAAAACCCACCTTTTATAGTTTTTATTACAATTATTGCAATTAAATGTTTTGGCATCAAGGTTATTAAATTCGATTAAATGCATTCAAAAGATGTTGTCAAACATCTGATAGTATCTTTTGATTATATTTTGTATCTATCCAGCTACCTATATTTCTGATTTATTTTTCGTATAAACTCAAATTTACTTTTTTCATTATAGTTATTATAAAAATAGCCGGATTTTGGGAAGAGGTTTATGAAGCGTGAAGAGATTCTTACTCTATACCACTCGAACCCTGATTCTATTGCTTCATATATTGAGGATTTAGAACTCCGATATAAATCGTAGTTCTGTTGCAATCGTAGATCCTTTTTGTATATCGGCTGCCACTTGTGGTGGAATGTTGCATCCCAAATTTCATCAAAACCCGCGATAAGCTGTGGGTCGAACGAGTCCATGAGTTTAATACCGCTTAATGTTTCCATCATTTGTTATCGTCCTCACCAAATACACTATCATAGAAGTCAGCCATTGTAATCGGAGGCATGGGTACAGGTGGGCATAATGGCTGTTTACGCGATGGCTTGCGCGACGTTTGAATTTCCCCTCTGGTGAATTTGATTCCATTCGGTTCATCCACTATTATGAACTCGTCTCCCTTGCGCCAGCCTTTACTTCGAATTATCGCTGCCGGAATCACTAACCAGCAGCTTCCGTTTATAAGATTTTGTTGGAGTTTTGCCATATTTGACCCGATGTCCTTTCAACTATAATAGTTGATTGACTAATCAATCATTACCAAGCCAGAGTTTGTAATGGTCATTGGCTACGCCATAGAGCTGCTTCCAAACCCAAGGAAAAGCTATCCTGTACTATGTCAATTAAGTATCCGCTGACCGGATAATGATGTAAGTTACAAAAATACCCTCTCAGTCACGTACAGTTACGAAAAAGCAATTAGATACTTAAATCTACGATTACCCTATACGGGTTATGCAAAAATTGTAACTATATAGTGGATTTTATGAGTTAATTTGAGACTTTCTCTTTTAATTATTGTTTTTCTGAATATTCTTTAACAGCTACTGATAATATTACAAGTATCAACGTAAGATATAATAAATTTGAACTGTAGTTATCTTCAAACCATGAAAGGTACACATTATATAACGATATAAGTACGGCTATTAATGCTAATATACGCCATACCATATTAACTAACTTTCTTTTCATTGTAATCCCTTGAAATTCTTGGTTCTTTTAGTGATCTTTCATCAATCCAAAAAAAATAAAAAGGTAAATTATGTACTAATAATTTACGTATAATAATAGTAGTAATCTACTTCAGCAAAAATTTGCAGAGTAGGGGATGCATAGATATCAAGATATATGTCTTTTGGGTCTATATCCCAATACTCTGGTATTGCGTCTGCAATGGTATAAAGGACGGCAGTCAGAAGTGCAGCCTGTGTTAATCCGAAGTATGCCAATATCGCCGTTAGTGCTGCTGTGGTTACTAAAAGGTCAGCGTATTGAACATCATTAAAAACCAGAACATACCAAGATGGAGCAATTCTTGGTAGATCCACCTTTACCTTTGTTGATTTCGTAGACATTACTGAATCATTAGATTCTATGAAGTTTACTGACTGTGCCTCATAGGCATCGACTTGTTCTTTAGATACTTCGAATGTTTCTGTTTGAGAGCTTGTTTTTCCATTTACTGTCAGCATCTGCTCGGTTTGATATAAATAATTCTCCTCATCTTCACCAATTTTAGAAGTGTCAGTCACAAGTTTAAAATTATCTCCAGTGCACTCTGTGTGAATTGAAGAGTCTGGATAAATAATCCCTGAAACTGTTCCACTGGACTTCAGTTTTTTAATTTGTTTGTCTATCTCTTTTTCAACATCAAATTCGAAAGTACCGCTGAAATGAATTTGGTCTCCTACTTTTTCGTATTCTGTCAACTCTGTATCAAAATCATTAACGGTGATATGGTTTGACTCCAGTAATTGCTTATACCATTTAGTTTCAGCCTGTGCGCTCACAGCCGGTACAAAAGCAAGACTCACAAGAATCATTGCTGCAAATATTGCACCTATCCTAATTTTGGTTTTAGTCATTTGTCTTTCTCCTGTGAATTTTTACCCAGGAGGCAGGATCAGGCAAGCTTAAATACAGACAAAGCTAACATAATCACTGCCTTTTAGGGTGTATTTTATGGAGTTCGTATGAACCTGGAAAGTACTTTTGAACTCCATAAATTCCTCTTATCTAACTCCTTATAAGTTTTCTGACCATACCGTCTAACAGTCTACCTTCCATACTCATTTTGAGTCTGCAATTTTTCCCTGAACATTGATTGTTAAAGACCGTGGTCAGAAACTATATATCTAAGCATTCCTCCATTCGTATTCACACAATTATATAAAAATAAGAATAGCATGAAATGGATTCATTTTAAATTATATTTGTGAAAACCCCACAGACCCGTGGCAAGGAGATCGCACGAAGGCTTGTTGTTCTCTATCTCTGCTTTCCTCTACAAGCCTGTAAATCACTCCACCTTAGACAGTTTGCAGGCTTCGCACAAATTGACAAAAGAACAAGAAAAGTAAAATTTAGCGTTGTTTTTGAATTCAAAACATGGAATACCTGAAAAATAGAGTATATCAATTTCCAAAAAGCTTTATTTTCCAAAAAAGTCTTGTTTTCAGGCTGTCTCAAAACTCAAGCCATTTCTACAATTGGATAATGGACAATGTTTACTTTAAGTTTAAATAAGATTTTTTTCCAAACTTTAGGTATAAATTAACCTTTTAGTCGAATATTCTGCCCCAATTGTAGAATCAAGTTTACTTTTGAGACAGCCTGTTTTGACCTTTTTCTTAGATGTCATATTCTGCAAGTAAAATATTAGGATTAATTAGGGTGTAACAGGTAATGAATCAGGAAGCCGTCTCTGAAAACAGGCGACGTTTCATATTAATAGTACGTCCCTTCTCCTGTAAAAAGTTGACCATTTACTGTTGTCCATCCAGCCTGAGATCCGGACAACTTAATTTCCATGTCTTCCCAATAACTGTTATACAACCATCCTCCGATCCACCATCCATTACTTCCATGCAGGTAAATGGAAATGCTAACGTTTGCATTCGAGGAGGTATCATAGTGGGCATACATATTGCTTTCATAATCAAATATCTCAGATGCCGGTGGATAAGGCCTTCTGGTGACATTCTGCGTGAGATTGTATTTGGGCATAAGAACCATTTCATTGCCCAGCGGGTTCATTGTATCTATGGTCTGGTTAGTGAATAAGGCCATACTAAAAATACTTGGATGCAGAATCTGCTTTGAATCTCTACTTCTGGTAGCGTATTTTGGCTCTATTTTCTCATTATTTATAGAAAGCATTAGTCCGTGCTCCGTATCCACAAGAGCATATTTCCATGAGCGATCATAGTCATTGAAATGATTCTCTACGATATCTGTGCCTACGGATGATGTGTTGTTTATCACCGGGAGCGGAAGGTAAAGAGTAACATTGCTCAGAGTCGAATCCGTAGTCAACTCGATACGGTAATCATAACTACTCATGTGATTCCTTTCATATATCCTCTCCTTCTGCTCTTGCCACCAGATAGACAGAAACACAGCAGAAATGATTATTAGTAGTACAATTATTTTGTAACGAGCCCTCATATTTTGTCACCTGATCCACTCCTGGGAAGGATCTTAATTAAACATAAATTTGACAACTTACTGAACCACGGAAATAAAGAAAGACATACCTTTTCAAAGGCATCTTCATAAATATAAACTCTAATTCAGATTATGTCAATCTTCACATGATATAATCATACAATCCATGGTCATAATTTACTGTTTTTTGGATACGCAGGGGAATATAGAACTGTACAAAGTAAGATGGGCCGAACGTGCTAGGATAATTATTCGCCTCATCCCAAATATATTCATTCTGCTGAGCACTATAATCAGGGTTCTCTTTAACTGCCTGTTCTGGATCAGTCACAGTAATAGATTGAGTATTGCTACTGACTTTTACAAAATGACGGCAAAAACGACAACAACTTCAAAATTTGGTAAAATATAAGGTTGGGACTTATCCGACCTTATTCTTCGTAATGTCGGGTAAATTTCCACCTTCAATAACTAAGGTTGAGTTTTTTTTCTATTATTTTGTACAGACTTGAAATAGAAAAATTTTTCACATACTCACTTTTCGAAAGTTCCCTATTATTTTAATAATATCAGCGTATTATACAACCGCATGCCTCCCGAGTCGCACAGGGATGAGGACATCTTCGAATCCCAGTTTAGAGACAAGTATCTCAGCGAGTACGCGAGTGTCTCTTCAATAGTACGTGAGGCGCTGCCTTTTGAACTTATGGCGACTGTAGGAGGGGTCATTGCAGGGGTCATTTTTTCAGGAATGACCAGCGAACTTGAAATGATTCCCGGATTGATTGTTATTTATCCTGGCGTGCTCGGGCTGCGCGGGAACATTTCCTCAACCCTTGGTTCCAGGTTAGGCAGTGCAATCCATATGGGGCTGATCACTGACATAGACAGGAACAACCCTGAGCTGACAAATAATATTTCAGGTTCTCTTCTTCTTGGTTTTTTTATGGCGATCCTGCTCGGATTTTTAGGGCATTTTGTCACCCTTGCCCTGGGTTTTGAAAGTGCGGGAGCTTTCAAACTTATCCTTATCTGTGTGATTTCTGCCCTTACTTCCGGAGTAATCCTCTCTTTTGTTGCTGTCCTGCTTGCCATAGGTATGTTCAGGTTCGGGTTCGATCCCGATAATGTTGTTACGCCTTCAATTGCAACTATCGGGGATATCGTTTCCATGTTCATGCTTTTTCTCTCGGCAAAACTGGTGGTGATGCTTTGAGAAAAACCGGGAGGCAGACCAGCTATTACACTGTAAGAGGCATTATCCAGCGTGGGCTTCCCGTTCTTTCGGTCACCTGCGTAATAGGAATCATTGTCGGGCAGATACTTAACACAAGAGAAAACAGCCTGCTTTCCATGCCTGCAATCCTGATCCTTATTCCTTCCCTTATCAAGATCGGGGGCGATACGGGCAGTATGCTGGGTGCCAGACTCTCATCGGCTTTCCACATGGGACTTGGGGACCGGATTTACAGGAACCCTGTGGTCCATAACAGCGTTATTGCAGCATCAATTGTGGGCTTTGTTTCTTCGATTTCTGTCAGTGTGCTGGTTTTCTTTGCAAGCAAACTTATGGGGTTTGGGATGCCTTTCATTACCCTGCTGGAAATCAGCCTTATTGCAGTTGTTATAGAACTTACAGTTGTATACTCTGCAACAGTTGTAATCGCCTTTGCTTCTCACCGCTTCGGGATAGATCCTGATGATACTGTTATCCCTTTAATAGCAAGTCTTGGAGACCTCGTAGGGGTTATGGGGATCTTCACAGCCCTGCATTTGCTGGAAATTATATAAATGGGATGCGACTTAATATTATTACTTTTATCCAGAATATTTTTATTTAATTTATTAAGCCTTCCAATTCAGAATAATTCGAAAATCAATAATTACTATGAGGTATATACTCATACACACCAACAATAAGGTAGAGTTGATACATAGACCATGTTCCCTAAAGAATTCAGATACAGTCCAAGGAATCTTATAGACCTTTTGACTGAGATGAAGGATACTTCCGAACTCATGGTAGACCTTGCGTATTCTGCAATGGTCTATGATGATGAGGACATCGCAGAAGAGGTGCTTAACCTTGAAGATAAAATGGATACCCTCGACTATAATATGAAGATGGCTGCAATGTTAAGCACGCGCAGGGTTGATGAAGCTGAAGAACTCCTGGGAGTTCTGAAGGTTGCTGCATCCTCGGAAAATATAGCAAACGCTGCAGGCGACATTGCCAAAATCGTTCTCATGAACATGGGCATTCCTATGGAGCTGAAGGTAGCCCTCAGGGAAGCCGAAGAAACCATTGTCAGGGCAACCGTTGCTGCAGAATCTGTAATGACCGGGCGCACTCTTGGTGACCTCGAGCTTGATATCGAGACCGGGATGTGGGTAATTGCGATCCGCAGAAGCGAGGACTGGATTTACGATCCTGATAAGGAAACCCGACTCCGCCAGGGAGATGTGCTGATCGCCAGGGGGCATGATGAAGGTGTCCCTCTTTTCTTTCAAATGGCGACGACAAGGAAGTTTATTCCGAGAGAAATCGAGCACGATAAGGTCTTAAAGGACCTCGAACATGCCGTGGACATAATCGTGGACATGAAAAACATGTCTGAACTCTCGGTAGGGCTTGCGTATTCTGCTATCCTCTTCGATAACGAAGATATCGCATATGAGGTCAGCGCCCTTGAGTCCGAAATGGATTCCATGAAGTACGAACTTCAGCACTGGGTGCTTGAAACTGCAAAACACGTTGAAGATGTAAACATGCTCAGAGGAATCCTGCACCTTGCCAGCGCTTCGGAAGCAATTTCGGATGCTGCCTACGGGATTGCAGATACGGTTCTCAGGGATATTGAGCTCCACCCGATCATAACCCTTGCAGTCCGGAACTCCGAAGAGGTAATCACACGGCTCCAGGTCGAAAAATGCTCTCCAATAGTTGGCAAGACCTTCTCGGAACTGAGACTCGAAACCGAAACCGGGCTGCATGTAATGGCAATTAAGAGAGCGGAACGCTGGGTCTATGCTCCCAAAGGCAATACTGTTGTTCAGGCAGGAGATACGCTTATTGCCCGCGGTTCAAGAATCGGAGAAGTGGCGCTCATAGAGATGTGCGAGTGCAAGTTACGCCAGTAACACCCGAGTTTCGCCGCCCGAATTGCAATTCGTCCGAGTTGTGATTCGGGATCTCAGGAAATCTGATATTTTCTGGGAGTTGCGATGTAATCGCAACAGCCCACGGTCCTTTTCGCTGCGTTCAAAAGGACTTATTTATGGCTTATAGCAGCAGTGAGCTTCGCTTAAGCGGACTAAATTACAAATATTGGTGGAGCTCGGCTTTCATGCCCAGGGAATGTATTTATCTGGCCGGGAGGCCGGTTACATCCCTGTGCGGCGCGCGGGGGGAGACAGATCTGGCGGGTTTTGGATATCTTGAAAATATCACTGATTAATCAGCGGTTGCTCTTTGCTTAAGCACACAGAAATCAATTATATTTCTGATTTTTATACCTCGGGTTACAATTCCTCTATGGGAGTTTGGTATGGTAATTGTTGGACTTTCAAGAAATCGGGATACTCTGGAGTCCGTGAAGACAGCTGTGGGGCTTGCAGGTGGGCTTGGAATCAAGGAAGGGTCAACTGTCTTGATCCGGCCGAACGCAAATACTGCAGACCCTGCACCGGGTTCGACAAATCCCGAGGTTTTGAGGGGCGCTATCAGGGAAGTAAAAAGATGCAATCCTGGAAAAATAATAGTGGCTGAGAAGTCGATGTCCCCCCTGAATACGGAGGAAGTGCTTAACAGATTGGGGCTCTGGCAGGTTGCGGAGGCTGAGGGAGTTGATGAGATCCTGACATTCGACCACATGATACGCGAACATGTGGAGCCCGGGAAGGCTTACTCCTGGCCATGGGGATTTGATGTGCCTGAGTTTCTGAAGTCAATAGATTACACGATTGCTCTTCCGGTAATAAAGACTCACTGGACTGCAACGTTTACTATGGGCCTTAAGTCCCAGATCAGCATAACTGCAGACCGGGATAGGAGGCAGCTTCCTCACGGGCAGGGGATGGATGTGCTTTTCGGAAACATGATTGCTGAGTCTAACCTCGTTTATAAGCCTGATTTCTATATCTCGGATGCTACAAAGTGCTTTGTAACCGACGGCCCGAATATAGGGACTCTGAGGGAACCGGGAATTATCCTGGCAAGCCCGGATGTGATTGCAAACGACACTACAGGACTTGCCCTTCTTAAAACCCTGGGCACGGTTCCTAAGATCCAGATGAACTCAGTCTGGGCTCAGCCCCAGATCAAAAGGGCTGTGGAGCTGGGACTGGGGGTGCGCAGCAAAGAAGAGGTCACGGTCAAGGGCTCCGGGGTAGAGGAGATAAACGAGATTATTGCCAACCTTGCCTGAACTGTCGTTACCTTATATTATCTGAAAAAGATCTCCGAAGGTATCAGATTCCCGAAAGTGCCATAGTTCCCGGGAGAATAAGAGCTGGCTGAGGGTGAAAACCTGGAAGGCTTTAAAGGATAGACACCTGTACCAAGACACCTGTACCTTCAATAAATTTCAGCTCCTGGTTTTCAATGACTGTGCAATTATGCTCACATATCACCAAAATTTATTTATTTTCGACAGGCACATAGATTATGGGGGTATTTTCTATGAAATGCGAAATTTGTGAAGCAGAGAGCGATGCAAGATACTGCAACGATTGTGGCAAAGTTATGAACGAAGTTATAAGACGCGTAGGTGAAGCTCGCTGGGCAGCAATTGATGACTGCGCATTTATCTATCCGCTTGTACGGCGCGTAGGTAAAGGGGAGCTTACAGTTAATGATATAATTCAGTCTCTTGAAGTTGAAGATTGAGTTATCTACCTTTCAGAGCTTCATCTTATCAAGAGATGGCTTTAAAGATCGTTCCTGGGCTGCAGTTTATTTTTAAACCTGTTTTTCAGGTTACCGGAGGTACCGATACCGATGGGGTAGCCCGGGAATTCCGGGAGACGGACTTAACCGTATGTGAAGTTCAGTTCGGGACATTTAAGTTTTTTTAAGAGGCCCGGGCTTTAAGATCTGATTCTAAATTAGTTTAGACTACGGTCTTTAAGTTCAAGTTTTAAAGTTGGGCTTTGAGATAAAATCCTTAAGGTTATATCTCTTCAGCCTTAACATTATTAGTGTTAAGCAATTTTCTCTGATCGCAGGGACTGGTGCTGTACGTGAACAGAAAAGCCGGAGCAGTTGTTTTAATGTTCCTGTTTGCAGGAGTGCTCCTGATTTCGGGATGTATTGAAAATGAGCAGATTGAAGCACCTGCAGATGAAGAGTCTTCCGATGCCGGGAAAGGGGATGAAAATATGGACCTCCAGATTATAAAGGTTTTTAGTAGCGCGTTTGAATCTAACAGTACTATCCCCCGAAAATATACCTGTAATGGGGAAAACATAAATCCGCCTCTGGAATTTACTAACATTCCCGAGGAGGCCGAAAGTCTGGTATTGATCATGGACGATCCTGATTCTCCCATGAATCCATTTACTCACTGGGTCGTCTGGAATATCGAGCCGGTGGCGAAAATAGAGGAGGATAGTATCCCTGGGATTGAGGGAATTAATAACTTCAGGAAGATCGGCTATGGCGGTCCATGCCCTTCCTCAGGCACGCACAGGTACTTCTTCAGAGTTTATGCATTGGACAGGCAGCTTGAGCTCAAAGCAGGGTCCGGGAGAAACGAGCTTGAAAGCGAAATGATAGGGCATATTATTGCTGAAGGGGAACTGATGGGGAAATACGGTAAAACCTGATCCGAGAAAAAGGATCTTATCCTGAGTAAGCTATACCTTTATTATGCGGCATGCTTCGATTATGAAATATGCCCTGATCATAAGGCAGACCTGATTTTCTTTAAGACGGGGGGGAAGATAGTGGAAGAAAATAAAAAGGCTGAACAGAGAAACGCAACACCTGAAGAGAGTACGGACATATTTGAAAACCCTGAAGAGGGCCTGGAAAAGGCAACCTTTGCTGCAGGCTGTTTCTGGGGAATTGAAGAGGCTTTTCGGCAGGTAAAAGGTGTGGTTGCAACTGCGGTTGGCTACAGCGGAGGGCATTTTGAAAAGCCTACTTACGAGCAGGTCTGCACCCTTAATACCGGGCATGCAGAGGCCATAAGGGTCATTTTCGATCCCAAAGTTGTTTCGTATCAGTCCTTGCTGGATGTTTTCTGGAAGGTCCATGACCCTACAACAAAGGACAGGCAGGGACCAGATGTCGGAAAACAGTACCGCTCCGTGATTTTTTACCACAACGAGGAGCAAAAAGCTGCTGCTCTAGTCTCAAAGGAAGGACTCGAGAAGTCAGGAGCTTTCAAAAATCCTATCGTAACCGAAATAGTACCGGTTTCTGATTTCTATATGGCAGAAGATTACCACCAGCAGTACTTCGAAAAGAAGGGGTTTTTGAAGAATATACTCAGGAAGTTTTAAGAAATAACTGCTGGAGACAAGTTCTGCAGGCAGAATCAGTATAGATCCGGAAATGTGCGAAAAAGTCATGTACAATCGGGTCATGCACAGACTATAACTTTCATGCCTCAGACTATAACTTTCATGCTCGGACAGCCAGACTATACAGGCATTAGACTATACAGCATTAGACTATACCGAGCCATAATCCAGTGCAAAGTTACGGGCCGATAAATCACAGACCATATAAAAAGATTAATTTAGAGGGATTCTCAAAGTAGGTCCGATGGAAAACGCGGTCTCTATAAGGGAACTATCAAAAGTTTTCGGGAAAACTCCTGTCCTGAAAGCCCTTGACCTTGACCTCAAAAAAGGCGAATTTGCAGTTGTTTTTGGCCCTAACGGGGCTGGAAAGACCACTCTTTTGAAGTTGATCTCAACCCTGATCGAACCTACCGGAGGCTCTGTTTTCGTGTCCGGGTTTAATATAACTGAAGAGCCGGAAAAGGTCCGCAACGAAATAGGGATGCTTTCCCACGATTCCTACCTCTACGGAGATCTTACTGCAAAAGAAAACCTGCATTTTTTCGGGAAGATGTATGGAATAAACGGTCAGGAACTCGAAAAGAGAATTTTACAGCTTTTAAATGAAGTTGGGCTTGCAACAAAAGCAGATGAAAGGGTCAGCACTTTTTCAAGAGGCATGAAACAGAGGCTTTCCATTGCAAGGGCTCTGCTTCACAGACCTTCCCTCCTCCTCCTGGACGAACCCTATACAGGGCTTGACCCCGGAGCCTCCCTGGTTTTCGAAAATCTCCTCAAAAGCCCTGAATTCCAGGGGAGCACAAAATTAATGGTTTCCCACGACCTTGAAAGGGGCTTTGCCCTCTGCGACAGGGTTCTTATCCTGAATAAAGGAAAGTTTGTATATGATGGATTTAAGGTAAATTTCTCAGGTTTTCAGGAATTCAGGGAAAAATGCAACTCTATGCTCGCATGAGCCCAAAAGTTAAGAACGAAAACACGATTAAAATGCAAATATTAAAAATGCAAATATAAAAAGATAAATATTGAAATCGGGATAAAGTAATAGATAACGTGAAAACAGGAGTTTAAAAAATGATCCGGAGCTTTTATATCGCTGCAAAAGACCTTAAAGCCGAGTTCCGGACAAAACAGATGCTCAACTCAATGTTCATTTTCTCGCTTCTCGTGCTTGTGGTCTTCAGCATTTCTTTCGGGGATTTTCTAGGGGATACTGAGAAAGTTGAAAAACTTGCTCCCGGCGTGCTCTGGATTGCTTTCACCTTTGCCGGAATGCTCGGGCTTTCCAGGACCTTCGTAATGGAAACTGAAAACGGCTGTCTTGAAGCCCTTATGCTCTGTCCTGTGGACAGAGGGGCGATTTATACCGGAAAAATCCTCTCCAACCTGGCGATCGTATTTCTTATGGAAGCTGTGACCCTGCCTTTCTTTATCATACTTTTCAATTATAGCCTGGGAATCGGAACCCTGCTCCTGCTCCTGCTCATCCTCTTCCTCGGGACTTTCGGGTTTATTGCTGTCGGGACCCTGCTTTCTGCCCTTACCCTTGGTACCCGTACCAGAGAACTTCTCCTGCCTGTACTTCTCCTGCCTTTACTCCTGCCTGTCCTGATTCCTGCAGTGGAAGCAACTGCCGGAATTCTTGCCGGAAACAGCATCGGGAATTTGATTCCTGAAATAAGGCTGCTTGCAGTTTACGACCTTGTGTTCTTTGTAATCTCGCATCTGGTCTTTGAATATGTTGTTTCTGATTGAGGTCTGACTGAGGTCTTCCTGGCAGGAAAAAAAGGAAAAGGAAAAAAGAAAAGAAAGAGAGGAAAAGAAAGAAAGGAAAAGGAAAATAGTAAACAGAAGGTCATTCGAGACAGCGATCAAAATCGAATCAATAATAAACGAAGTAAATCGAATTAATAACAAGTATCAGTATTGAACTTGTGCTTTATCTTTAATCTCTCAAGACACGTGAACAAAATGGCATCAAATTCCAGAAAAACCGGAGTACTGGCAGTTGCAACTGCCAGTGTAATGTTTCTTGCGATATATATGCTCTTTTTCTACCTGCCTCCGATAAAGGACGAAGCAGGCGAGGTTCTGAGCGGAAGCTTCAGGATCTTTTTCTTCCATATGCCAATAGCAATTATATCCTATCTGGCGTTTGGAGTTGTATTTGCTGCAAGTATCCTCTACCTCCGGGATAAATCTCTCAAATGGGACATCTACGCCCGCTCGGCTGCAGAAGTGGGAACCCTTTTTGCGTTCCTGGTGCTTGTCACGGGTTCGATCTGGGCAAAGGATGCCTGGGGCTGGTACTGGATCTGGGATCTCAGGCTGACAACCTCCCTGGTTCTCTTCCTTGTTTACCTTGCTTACACGATGCTCAGAAAAGCCCTCGAAGAGCCTGAAAAAAGAGCCAGACTCTCGGCAGTCTTCGGAATTTTAGGTTTCATTTCCGTACCCCTGAGTTTCTTTTCAATCCGGCTCTGGCGCTCGGCTCATCCCCTTATGTTCGGAGGAAACACAGGCGGAAGTGGAGGAGGACTTGAAGGGACAGCGCTTCAACTGACTCTCTTTGTCAATTTCATAGCTTATTTCCTGCTCTTCCTCACCCTCTTTTCCGTGAAAGTGCAGAATGAGCGGATGGAAGAGGAACTTGACTCACGCAGATATGCGGAATAAAAGACCTGATCTGCCCAAGTTACTTTATTCATCATTTTCTTTTTTTAGCCCAGCTTACATAATATCTATAGACCACACCAGATATAGATAAGACGAGATAGCCTCGCCGAAAATAGCTGCCGAATTGGGGCAATACAAGTATGAAATTATTCTGGACAATGAATTTACTTATGAAGAGAAAGTGCAGGCGGATTACGCTGCGAATCTGAGTTTTTCAGAAAAACTATACATTTACATTCCCGATGTTCCGGATAACCCTCTCACGTTTGGAATTGAAGTTTCCTGAGTAAATTTCCCTTCCTTTCCCTTCCCTTCCCTCCTCTCCCTTCCTTCCCTTCCCTTCCCCTCTTCTCCCTTCCCCTCTTCTCCCTTCCCCTCTTCTCCCTTCCCCTCTTCTCCCTTCCCCTTCTCTCCCTTCCCCTTCTCTCCCTTTCCCTCCTCTCCCTTCCTTTTCCTGTAACAGCTAAGAGAAACTTTGTGCCTGAACACGAAGTTTTCTTTTTCCCGGAACCCAGGATAATTATTTACCTTTCCTTCTCCTATTTTTTCCCATGATTTTTGACCCTGTCACATTCTGTAACATGGAACTCCAGAACCGATTTGTAAGGTCAGCAACACATGAATTCATGGCTGAAGAAGACGGAACGCCCACTTCCCGGCTCGGTGACCTCTATGAAGAGCTTGCAAAAAGTGAAGTCGGATTAATAATAACTGGCTATTCTTGTGTCCTCCCCGGCGGGCAGAGCGATAATTTGCAGCAGGGCATCTACGATGACCGCTTCATCGAGCCATACCGGAAGATAACCGAGAGGGTACACAGGTACAGAAGCAAAATCGTGCTCCAGATAGTACATGGGGGGCGGCAGGCAGACATTTCGGACGAATACCCGGTTCCGATTGCTCCGTCAGTGGTCAAAAACGGGCATTCGTCAGTAGTCCCCAGGGAGATGACTGACAAGGAAATCCTTGAAATGATTGAGGCTTTTACCATGGGAGCTGTGAGGGCAAAGGCGGCAGGGTTTGATGGAGTCCAGCTTCACTGTGCCCATGGTTTCCTTTTAAGCAATTTCATCTCTCCCTACACAAACAGGCGGAATGACAGGTGGGGGGGCTCCGTCGAAAACCGGGCAAGGATAGTTACGGAGATAGTAAAGCGCATAAAAGAGGAAGCTGGGGACGATTTTCCTGTTCTTGTGAAAATGAATGCAACGGATGGTTTTTTGCCAGGTTCCTCAAAGGCAGGGCTGGGACTCGATGCTCCTGAATGCGTGGAAATTGCAAAGCTTCTGGAAAAGGCAGGTATATGTGCAATAGAGGTCAGCGGAGGGATAGGTGAAGCAGGCGGGGTAACCATAAAAACTGCAATAAACTCTCCTGCAAAAGAGGCATATTTCAAGAACTACTCAAAAATGATCAAAAGTGCAGTGAACATCCCCGTAATCCTTGTAGGTGGTATCAGGTCTCTTTCTGTTATGGAGGATCTTCTTGCAGACGGGTTTGCAGACCTTATATCAATGAGCAGGACGTTCATCAGCGAACCTGACCTTGTTTTAAAGCTTAAATCAGGGGATGCTAAAAAGGCAAGGTGTGTATCCTGCAACCTCTGTTTCGATCCCGAGGGGATCAGGTGCAATTTCGAGTTTCAGTGAGTTCAGGAAAAATGTAGTTTTTTCCTTTTTCCTTTTTCCCGTTTTCCTTTTTCCTTTTTTTCTAATTTTTCCTTTTTTCTTCTAGCTGGTTTTTGGTTTTTGTTAACAATTGTTTTTTAATTATTACTTCGAAAAGCGGGTCCGAACGTATATTTTTTATAATAGAGAGATACAAAAGAGATAAGCTTTACAGGCTGTTTATAGGGATTCTGGTTTACATTTTTTTGCCAGATCCGCTACCTAAAAAATGTGTTTGAGGAAACAGAATTATGTCAGAAGAGAACCGTGTCGGCGGTAAGATACGTCATCTTAGAGAAGCCCAGGATATGACTGTTGAAGAACTGGCCGAAGCCAGTCAGAGCAGCGTGGAGTTAATCCAGCAATTAGAAAACGGAGCCCTAGTTCCGTCCTTAACCCCTCTTTTAAAGATTGCTCGGGCTTTAGGCGTCCGTCTCGGGACTTTTCTAGACGATATGCCCCAGAGCGGGCCTGTAGTGGTAAGAGCAGGGCTATCCGAAAATGTGGTCCGTTTTTCCGGAAAGACCGAGAGACCAAAGAAGAGTGCTCTTGAGTTTTACGCTCTTGCCTCGGATAAAGCAGACCGCCATATGGAGCCTTTCATCATTGACATCCATCCCTCTCCTGAGGAAAGCCACAAACTCTCTTCTCATGAAGGGGAGGAGTTCATCTACGTCCTTTCCGGAGAAATTGAAATCTTCTACGGCAAGGATGTTCACAGGCTGAGTGTCGGAGACAGCATCTATTACGATTCCATTGTCCCTCATGACCTCCATGCAGCGGGAACAGAGGATGCCCGAATAATGGCTGTAGTCTATGCTCCTCTCTGAGAGCCTCAGTTGAGTAGGTAAGAGAGTAAGACTGTGACTTCAATGGCAGAAGTTTTGATTAAAAAATTGGTAATTGAGTACAGATATTAAAAGCTAGGGAATCCAGAATGTTCAGTATAAATGTTAGTCCGCGCTTTGGAGATATTGATGGTCTGGGGCATGTAAACAATACAGTCCTTCCAGTCTGGTTCGAAACGGGAAGAAACTCCATTTTCAGGCTTTTCTCACCGGACCTTAACCTTAGTCCTGATGTGTGGCACCTGATTCTTGTAAGAACTGAGTTTGATTTTGTGAACCAGATGTATTTCAGGTCCGATGTGGAGATCAGGACCTTTGTTGCAAAGATCGGTAATAGTTCCTTTACTGTCGGGCATGAAGCCTGGCAGGAAGGGGAACTCAAGGTCAAAGGCCAGGCAGTACTGGTCTATTATGACTTCAAACTCCAGAAAGCGTTTCCCCTTCCGGAATCTATCCGCGAGGTCCTTAAAAGGCATATGTTCCCTTCAATGGACGCCTCCCCGGTGGACGCAGAAACGGATACGGATTCTCCCTGCTCGATTTAAATATACTTCAGGAACGCCCTTGACTGGCCTGGATATAAAACCCCCATTCATAAGCTTGAAGTTTCTGAAAGTAGTCCAGAAAAAGAGGCTGAAACCATGCATCTTATAGAAGATTCTCTAGGAGAATACTTTGAAAAACAGGTAGCTATAGACCCTGACCACGAGTTTATCATTTATCCGGACCGTAACCTGCGTTTTACTTACGGTCAATTCAATGAAAGGGTAAACAACCTTGCAAAAGGGCTGCTTGCAATCGGGATAAAAAAGGGAGATCATGTAGGGATCTGGGCAAAGAACGTCCCTGATTGGCTTACCTTCATGTTTGCCACCTCAAAGATCGGGGCAGTGCTCGTTACGGTAAATACCGCCTACAAGAGCCATGAAGTTGAGTATGTGCTCAAACAGTCAGATATGAAGGCACTTGCTCTTATCGATAGTTTCAGGGACGTTGATTACCTGAATATTATCAATGAACTGGTTCCTGAGCTAAAAAGTTCCGAAAGAGGGCGCCTGAAAAGTAAAAATTTCCCATGCCTGAAGAGCGTAATTTATGTTGGGCAGGAAAAGCACAGGGGAATGTACAACACCAGCGAGCTAATGCTCCTTGGCAGCCATTATCCGGACGACGAGCTTAAAGAGATTATGGCAAATGTTCGCGGGGATGATGTGGTCAACATGCAGTACACCTCAGGAACTACCGGTTTTCCGAAAGGCGTTATGCTGACCAGCAAAAATATCCTGAATAACGGGCTCTCCATTGGCGACCGCCAGAAATTCACCCATGAAGACCGGCTCTGCCTGCCCGTACCTCTTTTCCACTGCTTTGGAATCGTGCTCGGGGTTATGGCTGTCCTGACCCACAGGGCAACGCTTGTTATGCTTGAGGTTTTCGACCCCCTGCTTGTGCTTGCTGCAATCCAGAAAGAGAAGTGTACCGCACTTTACGGCGTACCTACGATGTTCATCGCCGAGTACACCCATCCCATGTTTGATATGTTCGACCTCTCTTCCCTGAGGACCGGGATCATGGCTGGTTCTACCTGCCCCGTGGAAGCCATGAAAAAGGTCGTAAAAGATATGCACTGCCATCAGATCACGAGTGTCTACGGGCTTACGGAAGCATCTCCGGGAATGACCCAGACAACTATCGACGATCCTGTAGAACTCAGAGTTGAGACCGTGGGAAAGTCCTTCCCTGGCGTTGAAGTCAGAGTGGTTGACCCATCCACAAATGAGCCAGTGCCTCCTAACACAGTAGGAGAGCTCTGCTGCCGTGGATATAATATCATGAAGGGTTACTACAAGATGCCGGAAGAAACTAAAAAAGTGATTGATGAAGAGGGCTGGCTGCACAGCGGAGACCTTGGGACCTGTGACGAAAAAGGTTATTACAGGATCACCGGACGCATAAAGGACATGATCATCCGGGGCGGGGAAAACATCTATCCCCGGGAAATTGAAGAGTTCCTGCACGCTATGCCCGGAGTCAAAGATGCCCAGGTTGTTGGTATACCCGATAAGAAATACGGAGAACTCGTAGGAGCCTTTGTTATTCCCGAAAAAGGTGCAGACCTTACGGAAGCCGATGTCAGGGACTATGCTATAAGCAAGATCGCACGCTATAAGGTTCCGAAGCATGTCTTCATAGTAAATGAGTACCCTCTGACCGCAAGCGGTAAAATCCAGAAATACAAGCTCAAGGAACTGGCTTTGGAGCTTCTGAAAAATAGAAAGACAAACGGCAACTAATTCAGTACTATCGACCTTCGGGTCGATTTCTTTTTTATTCGAATTAAAACTCAAAAAGCAGTTTTCAGGTTTTTTCCTTTTTCATTAGTGCTTTTCCGCTTCCCAATCTTGATAAGCTTTTTCTTTGGTATCAGCTTCGATACTGATACCCACTTCGAAACTGTCTGCTATATATGATTTGGTATCACATAGAAACTAGTATCATAATGATAGCAGTATCAAAAAGATATTGCATTTGAGACCTTGAAAACAAAGGGAAAATTGGAAATCAACTGTGCAAATCAACTGTGCAGATTAACTGTGTAAACAGATTTGAGGTGGATAAAATATGTTCTGTAATCAATGTGAGGAAGCACTTAACGGAAAAGGCTGTACGAAAAACGGAGTATGCGGAAAGAAGGGAGAAGTTGCGGATCTTCAGGACAGATTACTCTATGTCCTTAAAAGTATCGCATATTATAACCAAAAAGCAAGGGCTGAAGGCCTTAATGAAGAAACCACCGACAGGTTCGTGCTTGACAGCTTCTTTTCCACCCTTACAAATACCAATTTTGACGGGAAACAGATCGAATCCCTTATTCAGAAAGGGTTTGAACTGCGCGACGGTATTAAGGCAAAACTGCCCGCTGAGCAGGCATCCTCAGAAAAAGCCCTGCCTGCCTTGGCTGCAGTAACTCCTGAAAACATAGAAAGTCCGGATGTTGCTGTCCACTCAACTGCGGATGAAGATGTCAGGTCTCTTCGCGAACTTCTGACCTACGGAATGAAGGGGCTGGCGGCTTATGCTCATCATGCCTATATCCTCGGGTATAAAGACGAATCAATTTTCGAGTTCATAGAAAAAGGGCTGGTTTCTACCACAGATGACAGCGTGGGAGTAGAAGCTCTAATCGGCCTGGTTCTGGAATGCGGGCAGAAAGGCGTCTCTACCCTTGCCCTGCTCGACAAAGCAAACACCGAAACTTACGGAAACCCTGAGCCGACGGCAATCAACATCGGTGTGAGAAACAGGCCCGGAATCCTCATAAGTGGACACGACCTGTGGGACCTTGAACAGCTCCTTGAGCAGACGAAGGGCAGCGGAATCGATGTCTACACCCATGGGGAGATGCTTCCTGCAAACGCATACCCGGCTTTCAAGAAGTACGACAACTTCGCAGGCAACTACGGGAACGCCTGGTGGAAACAGAACGAAGAGTTCGAAAAGTTCAACGGCCCGATCCTGATGACTACCAACTGTATAATCCCGCCAAAGGACTCCTACATTGGCAGGATCTACACCACAGGGGTCGTGGGCTTTGAAGGGGTAACCCACATCTACGAAAAAGAAGACGGTACAAAGGACTTCTCCGCCTTCATCGAACAGGCAAAGACCTGCAAACCCCCCGAGCAGCTGGAAAGCGGGACAATCATCGGAGGCTTTGCGCATGTGGCAGCCCTCTCGGTTGCGGACAAAATCATAGACGCCGTAAAAACCGGAAAGATCAGCAGGTTCATGGTCATGGCAGGCTGTGATGGCAGGCACAAGGAAAGGGTCTACTATACTGAGTTTGCAAAAGCCCTCCCCAAAGATACCGTGATCCTGACCGCGGGCTGTGCCAAATACCGGTACAACAAACTTAACCTTGGGGACATAGGAGGTATCCCGAGAGTGATCGATGCCGGGCAGTGTAATGACTCTTACTCGCTTGTGGTAATAGCCCAGAAGCTTGCAGAAGCTTTTGGCCTGAAGGACATAAACGACCTGCCGATTTCCTACAACATCGGCTGGTACGAGCAAAAAGCTGTGCTCGTGCTGCTCGCCCTCCTGAGCCTCGGCGTAAAAGATATCACTCTCGGCCCTACGCTTCCGGCCTTTGTCTCTCCGAACGTCCTTAAAGTGCTGGTCGAAAACTTCAATATCAGGCCGAACGCAACCGTTGAAGAAGACCTGAAGGTTCTGCTGAAACTCCCGGAGCCCGCGGAAAAACCAGAAACTCCGAAAAAACCTGAGGAAAAACCAAAAAACCCGCAGAATTCCCCGAAAAAGGCACAGGATAACCAGAAGCAACAGGATAACCAGAAGCAACAGGATAACCAGAAGCCACAGAACAACCAGAAGAGCTCGCAGAATTCCGAAAAGAAGCTGGAAAAACCTGTAGAAAAGCCGGAAACAAAAGCAAGAAAATCCTGGCTCAGCAGCATACCGTTTATTCGTAAATTTTTAAGGTAAGAGGGGAATTAAAAACCTCTTACTCAGCTATTTTTCTTTAAGTTGAATACCCCATTGCTTGCAGCGGGGTGTGCCAACGCAAATTTTATACCCTGAAAAGTGAATGAAATAAGTTAAAATGGAAAATATTTGAAAATACATAGAGAGGTGAACTAAATGAATAGATTTGAGTATTGTTATTTAACGACTGGTAGGTCATATGAAGACGTATACACTCTCAAATTCTCTAATAGTCAACCAATCTCTCTAAGCGGAAAACTACTTCCCGATGTTTTGGATCAATTAGGAAAAGATGGCTGGGAAATGGTTGGATTTGACTCTCTAGAAGGTGGTCATTTTATTTTTTTCAAGAGAGAACTAAGAGATACTGATGAGGGATACATTGGAGCTAAGGGATAATTACTATTCGGTTTGAATTTTGTAGCAAAACCAACCGGTGATATTACCTGGTAGAGATGCAAACACCTTATTCTGCACACCTCTGAGAGCGTGTCTTAAAATTAAATTTGATTCTACAATTGGGACCGGACTTACGCATTTGAACTGAAAAACGGTAGAATTTAACTGTTAAATGTCTAAAGTGTAAGTTTTAACTATGATGTCTTATGCGTTTGATATTATATATCGAGCGAGTAAGTAAGATGTAATAAATTTACGATCTGAATTTAAAATCAACAATGCCCACTATCCAAATGTAGAACTGGTTTGAATTTTAAGACAGCCTCTTAAAAGATTGTTGTCATTTTCCGTAGGATCAGGACCAGAACAATAATTGATAATGATAACGTTTTTTATACAGGCCTTCCATGTTCTTAAGGATGGGGATATCCTTGATAGATCAGAGAGCTGCAGATCCTTAACAGGGCACCAAAGGCTTTTCGGATTAGATGCCAGACCTTAAAGGCCTTTCCTGACCATGACAGGCCTGATAGACCGAGACTGTGAATCGATACAATTTTAAAAGCTAAATCCTGAAGAGCAGAAGATATCTTCCTAACATGGTAATGTTTATTTTAGTTCACAATTGAGAAAGGGCAAACAAAAATCGTGGTGAAGGAAAAGAGGTTGAGGCATGTCTGACCTTAAAAAAGCTAACTTTAAAGCGGGTAACTTTGAAAAGGCTAACCTTAAAGGAGCTAACCTTAGAGGGGCTGATCTTCTAGAGGCTAACCTTGAAGGGGCTGACCTTGAAGAAGCTAATCTTGAGGGGGCTAACCTTAAAGGAGCTAAACTTGAGTGGGCTAAGCTTGAAAAGGCTAACCTTGAAAGGGCTAACCTTGAGGGGGCTAACCTTAAAGGAGCTAAACTTGAGTGGGCTAAGCTTGAGGGAGCTAACCTTAGAGGAGCTAACCTTAAAGAAGCTAACCTTGAGTGGGCTAAGATTGAAAAATCTAACCTTGAAAGGGCTAATCTTGAAAGAGCTAACCTTGAAAAGGCTCATCTTGAGTGGGCTAAGCTTGAGGGAGCTAACCTTGAGTGGGCTAAGCTTGAGGGAGCTAACCTTGAGGGGGCTAAGCTTGAAAAGGCTAAGCTTGAAAAGGCTAAGCTTGAAGGGGCTGATCTTAAAGGAGCTAACCTTAAAGGGGCTAACCTTGAGGGGGCTAACCTTGAGGGGGCTAATCTTGAGGGGGCTAATCTTGAGGGAGCTAACCTTGAGGGAGCTAACCTTAAAAGGGCTTACCATTTATCACTTGACCAGCTTTCTAAAGTGAAAACACTTTATGATACAAAATTAGACGAAGAACTCTTCATACCACTAAAAGAGAAATACCCTGCCCTTTTTGAAGTACCTGATTACGATGAATGACCGGATATTTCCAAAACTTCCAAATGGTATAGATATCAACCGTTTTAAGACGCGTTTAAAATATCTCTAATGTTGATAGCCATATTTTAAACGTTCAACAGAGAGGCCGAGAATTAACCTTTACTTTTTTATGAGGGCTTAATTATTATGGTTCTTCGCTGTTTTTTATGGGTTGAAAATAATTCCTTAGTTATAATGTAGCCCGGTCAAAAAGAGAAACATCAAGCTTGAATGTGATTTTCAACAACAAATGTTTTTAAATTTTAGATCTACTACTTCAACATTTAGGGGATGAATGTAAATTACCCACTCGAAACAGCGAAGAGCCATTATGGTGGATATTTGACAGCTAGAGCTCTTATTATACCTAATGTCAACAGCAATATCGATAGGCCTAAAATAAATTGATAATCAAATCTTTGGGCATATACCCCTGCCGCGATTTCACGCATGACTATTAAAATCGTAGCGTCGGTTACATATGTAATTCTGATTTCTTCATGTTCACGAAAATCAACAAAAGTCTTGAAAAGGTCAATAAGAACAAAAATTGTGAGGACACTGGAGACTATCTGACCAAAACCACCTCCAAGAGTCCCGAATAAAATTGATTTGATGTCCAGGAGGATATTTATCACCCCCGCAAGTAGCGCCAGTAGCAGTATATAAAGGATGATAATAGTGATCAAATCAATTATCTTTTTAAATATTTTATTCTGATCTATCATGAATATTTTATAATGAGCTCTCATTTAACTCCCCCTCAATAAAAAATATTATGATTTCTTAAATTCCAGTTTGATATATTGGTGCTCCTATAATATTGAGTTAATATTATAGGAGCCTTCCCAAAACCAATTTGATTTTCAAGTCAAACAGGCCTATGAAGAGCTTATTTGATATTTCCGAAAAACGCAAGAGAATATTATCTATTAGAACAAGAGAATACTATCTGTTAAATTATCTGTTAGAGATATTATCTATTTAGTCCTTTTTGAAGAATTTAAAGATTTAAGACATTATTGGAAAAACGGCAACGAATGTACCTGACGTGAGAAGGGAATCTAATTGAGTTACTTTTTAGGGAGAGATTGCATTAGAGGTGAGTAAAAATAATTTGGGAAATTCTCCAACCCCTTGGCCAATGGTAAGAGGGCATGGGTATTCGCCTGGAAGTATTTTTTTACTAAGGTTAAGGCTTAAAAAATACATCCGTCTAGTGGAAAACTCCCTGGATTTCATCTATCTTTATGAGTTCAAACCTGTCCAAGATTATGTGCGTAAACCTGGCAGCTACTTCCATCATCTAGTACACACATGAAGGGCATTACAACGATTCAGTTTCAGGCATGAAAGGATGCGATAATATGATCAAAAAAAAGGAAGCCACAGGCAAAGAGGAAAAGCTGCATACTGCACAAGAAACTTCCATAGTAAACTCCCTGTCCCGGATGCAGACTCGAATAAATCCCCAAAAGAGGACTTTCCCATCGTGGGCATAGGCGCATCGGCTGGTGGGTTGGCTGCGTTCGGGAATTTCTTTTCAGCTATTCCCGACGACACCAATCCCGGCATGGCGTTTATCCTGGTGCAGCACCTGGACCCTAACCACAAGAGCATCCTCACCGACCTGATCGGGCGTTATACACGGATGCCGATTTACGAGGTCAAGGACGGGATGGTTGTCCATCCTGACTGCGTCTACGTCATTCCGCCTAACCACGACATGATTTTTCAGGATGGTGCACTGCAGTTGCTGGAACCGGTCGAGCCGCGCGGCCATCGTCTTCCGATTGATTTATTCTTCAGATCCCTGGCTCAGGGCAAGCAAGAGCTGGCCATTGGCATCGTACTCTCGGGTACCGGCAGCGACGGCACACTGGGAATGCGTGCGATCAAGGCCGAGGGCGGCATGTTGATGGCGCAGACCCCCAAATCCAGCGAGTACGACGGCATGCCGCGCAGCGCCATTGCCACAGGCCTGGTAGACTACATCCTGGAGCCTGCCGAGATGCCGGCCCAGCTCATTACCTATGTCACCCAGGCCTTTGGAAAAAGACCCCATGCGGTCCTCAAGGCCGAAGACGCGATGAAAAAGATATTCAACCTGCTGCGCGCCCAGAACGGCCACGATTTTTCCCATTACAAGCAGAACACCATCAGCCGCCGCATCGATCGGCGTATGGCCATCCAGAATATCAAGAGTGTAGATGAGTATGTGCGTTATTTAGAGCAAAAACCTGCCGAAGTGAAGGCACTCTTTCACGACCTTTTAATCGGCGTCACCAGTTTCTTCCGCAATCCAACGGCGTTCGAGGCACTCCTGGAGAAAGTCATCCCGCATCTCTTTACCGACAAGCACCCGGATTCAACGATACGGATCTGGGTGCCCGGCTGCTCCACAGGTGAGGAGGCCTATTCTATCGGCATCCTGCTCCAGGAGCAGATGGAAATGTTGAAGCAAATATTCAAGGTACAAATCTTTGCAACCGATATTGACAGCCGGGCCATCGGAGAAGCCCGCAGCGGCGTCTATCCCGCCAGCATCTCCATCGATATCTCACCGGAAAGGCTGGAGCGCTTCTTTACCCAGGATTCAAGCGGCAGCTACTGCATTCGGAAAAGTATCCGTGACATGATTGTTTTTTCTGAGCAGGACATTATCAAAGACCCACCGTTCTCCAAACTTGACCTGCTCAGTTGTCGCAACTTGCTGATATATATGGACAGGGAACTGCAGAAGAAGCTCATCCCCCTCTTCCACTACGCATTGAACCCGGGCGGATTTCTCTTCCTTGGTCCCTCCGAGACCGTGGGTGAGTTCGATAACTTTTTTGACACGCTGGACCGCAAGTCGAAGCTGTATCGCAAAAAGGATGTTAGCAGTGGACGCCCTCCCATAGGGACATTTATGCCATCAAGACCGGAAAGCAGGGAGATCCAAAGACCATCCGGCAAGGCTCCTAGCGAAAGCAAACCTCAGCTGCGCGAGCTGACCGAACAGACGATGCTGCAACATTACGCTCCGGTCGGTGTGCTCGTCAACCAGCGAGGCGACATCCTCTATCTTCATGGCCGTACCGGCATGTACCTGGAACCGGCTCCTGGTGAGGCTGGCCTGAATATCCTGAAGATGGCTCGCGAGGGATTGCGGCAGGAGTTGGCCACGGACCTGTACAAAGCCGCGGTCAATAAAGAGCCGGTATTCCACCCCGGGCTGCGGGTCAAAACCAATGGTGACTTCACTACAGTCAATCTGGCACTACGACCTGTGGCGTCAGACCCTGCCGCCGCCACCGGGCCAAACCTGTTCCTAGTCACTTTTGAGGAACCGAAGACGTCGGAGCAGAGTCAAACCGGGAAAGCCACCGCCATAGGTGCCGGTGAAGGCACCTTTGAGAGCTCAATGGAAGGTGACGCGCGCATCTTAGAGCTGAAGCGGGAACTACAGATTAAGGAAGAACATCTCAAAGCTTCCAATGAGGAACTGGAGACCTCTAATGAAGAACTCAAATCCTCCAACGAAGAGATGCAGTCAATCAACGAGGAACTGCAATCCACCAACGAAGAGTTGGAGACTTCCAAGGAGGAACTGCAGTCAGTTAACGAGGAATTGGCTACGGTCAATACCGAACTGGAGAAAAAGGTGGAAGATCTGTCGCAGGCCATTAACGATATGAACAACCTGATGGCCGGCACGGGTATAGGCACCATCTTTGTGGACCATCAACTGCGCATCCTGCGCTTCACTCCTGCCGTTACACAGGTAATCAATCTGATCCCAACCGATGTGGGACGGCCGGTTGGGCACATCGTCTCAAACCTATTGGGTTATGCCCGTTTGGTAGAAGATGTAAAGGAGGTGCTGGACAGTCTGGTACCCAAAGATATTGAAGTCCAGGCCCGGGAGGGCTCGTGGTACCTGCTGCGTATCCGGCCCTATCGCACCCTTGAAAACGTAATCAAGGGAGCGGTGATTACCTTTACTGATATTACCGAGATGAAGCGGGCAAGGGAGATTCTGAAGGAATCCGAGACCATACGCCGCCTGGCCGTGGTAGTGCACGACGCGAGCGATGCTATAACGTTGCAGGATATGGAGGGTCACATCCTGGCCTGGAATCCGAGGGCTGAGAAGATTTACGGCTGGAGAGAAGCCGAGGCACTGACGATGAATATTAGCAGCCTGATTCCGGCGAACCGGAAAGAAGAAGAGTTGGGCACACTGAAGAAGCTTATCCACACTGAAGTTCTGGAACCTTACCGCACACAGCGGCTCACCAAAGACGGCCGGATAATGGATGTGTGGCTGACCGCCACCTCATTGGTGAATGAAGCCGGGGAGGTATATGCCATTGCAACTACGGAGAGGGAAATCAAACCAGAAAATACGAAGAAGGAAGACCACGACTAAAAAAGGGACCTGTTCGGGCCGGTGGCTGACCTTCACAAGAGAGTGGAGGAGATAGCCCTAATAAAAACAACTCAGGTGCCGGAAAATCTGGATTCGCTGTCTTTGAAGATGGCGAAACAGGTACCCCACGAGCTGCGGGTGCATTAGATCAAGTTAAGATTTAATGGGCAAATTTTTGGGAGCCCATTCTCTTTACTTGTTGTCTATTTATTATGTTTTTCAGTTTTGCAGGAGTTGGCAATTACATGTTTTTGAAAACTCCAAATCAACATCAATAGACTGTTTTTTGGTGCGTTGGGTAGTTGCCATATACCAGGTATAAGAATGTTGCGTTATATGCAGAGGTGACTATAAGTGATTGAGCTGATCCAAAAATCCATTTTTATTCTTATCATCATAATTATTCAGGATTGTTTTCATGATCGTAAGCTCGATTGGTCACTTAAAATACTAGATCCAAAGAAGCAAATTTTTAATTTTGGGATCGGCTCATTAAAATCTTTAGGACTTACGCAGTTGAACCAAAAACCAGTTGCATGAGACACCAAAGAGTCTAACTAATAATGTTCTTGTTAAGGTTTCACGTGCTTGTTTTTTCATCACAAGTGCGTAACTTCTAATCTTATGAATGAACTATTATATGTTAAAAGAGTAAACTTACGAAATACACTTTAAACATAAACTGAATGCACTTTGTTCAGTTTATGAAGTGTTGTTTTTTATTGCGAGAACTATAATATACAAAATAGGATCGGGAGGGTGAGTCGTTGATCAAATCTGAAAAAACAAGCACACTCCACCCGTGTTTGGAAAAAAGTAGAGAGATTCTTATGCTTACGGTTTTCGGTAACTGACTCCCAAAACCCAAAACAGCGAAGAGCCGAAATTGTGAAACGTGGAGAGGGGAGGCAGGGCACACATACCATGAGAAAACGAAATTTTTGCCTTTACATCCTCAAGTCGGAGAAGGTGTAAAATGAGAGAAAGCCTGAGAAAATCTGGCATTGATATTATTGGAGACGTGTCCTGGGGAACCCATTTCTGTCAATTTTACCAGACAAAAGAAGATTTGGTGGACACACTGGCCCCATATTTCAAGGCCGGGCTGGAAAATAACGAATTTTGTATGTGGATCGTATCACAACCCTCGGAAGTAGAAGAGGCAAAAGAAGCCCTTAGAAGGGCTGTTCCTGATTTTGATGTTTATCTGGAGCGAGGGCAAATAGAAATTTTTCCCTACACTTACTGGTATTTAAAAGAGGGCAATTTCGATTCGGAGAGAGTCTTAAATGGCTGGGTTGAAAAACTCAACCAGGCCCTGACTAATGGCTATGACGGTCTGAGGTTGGGAAATTCTTTCCGGCTGAAAAAAAAGGATTGGAGTGATTTTGATGATTATGAGGAACAGGTAAACGATGTCATTGGCAATTACCAGATGATTGCTCTCTGTACATATCCTCTCGACTGGTGCAACGTAGCTGAGATCATCGATGTGGTCATCAACCACCAATTTGCTTTGATCAAAAGGGAAGGAAAATGGGAACAGATAGAAAGCTCCAGGCGCAAGAAAGCAGAAGAGAAAATTCAGAATCTGGCGAATATTGTGGAATATTCGAACGATGCCATTATAATCAAATCCCTTGATGGCATCATTACCAGCTGGAATAAAGGTGCAGAGCAAATTTATGGTTATTCATCTGGAGAAGTTCTGGGAAAGCCCATATCCATTCTGGAGCCATCCATATTAGTTGAAGAAACAGAAGAATTGGCTGAACTGATTAAACAGGGAGATAAAATCCACAATTATGAGACTCTACGGTTAAGAAAGGATGGTAGGATAATAAATGTCTCACTAACTATTTCTCCGGTTTTTGATGCATCCGGAAAGCTGACCGATATCTCGGTTATTGCTAGAGATATAACCAAAAGTAAAATAGCAGAAGAAAAACTTCGGAAAAACGAGGAAAGATACAGGATTGCCACAGAGCAGACAGGACAGGTGGTATATGAGTACGATTTAAGAACAGATAAGAGCAGCTGGGCAGGTGCCATAGAAGAAGTTACAGGGTATAGTTTTGAAGAAATCCATAAGCTTGGCAAGGAAGTCTGGATTAAAAATATCCATCCCACAGATATGAATCGAGGGGATGAGAAATTTCAGAGTGTGAGAAATACCGGAGGCAGATTTAAGGAAGAATTAAGGTTGAGAAATAAAGATGGAACTTGCATTTATATAGAAAATAATGGAGTCTGGCTTACGGATTATGAGGGTCAGCCTTACGGGACTATAGGAGTACTGAAAGATATTTCAGAGAAAAAACTTGCCAGTAAAAAACTTCAAGAAAGTGAAGAACGATATCGTACAGCAGCCGAACAGACCGGGCAGGTTATATTCGATTTCGATTTCGAAACACATGAAGTCAGATGGGCAGGAGCTATACGGGAAGTAACAGGGTACGATCCGGAAGAGTTAGAGAATTTAGATAAATCGGTTTGGATAGAACATGTGCATCCTGAAGACAGGATGGAACTGCTTGAGAACCTGATGAAGTCTTTTGAGGAAGATAAAAAATTTCAGGTAGAATTCAGGTTCAGAAAAAAAGATGGCAACTACATCTATGCCGAAAACTATGGAGTCTGGCTAAAAAGTGACGACGGAAAGGTATACAGAGCCATAGGAGTTATTAAAAATATTACGGAATGGAAACTTGCAATAAAAAACGTTGAAGCGAGTGAGAGGAAATACCGCTCTTTCATACAGAATTTCCATGGGATTGCTTTCCAGCTTGATGAAAACTTTGTTCCTCTATTTCTGCATGGTGCTGTTGAAGAGATCACCGGGTATAGCGAAGAAGAGTTTATGTCCTGGATTAAGTGGAAAGACATAATCCATCCGGAAGACCTGTCTTTCGTTCTCAAAGAAGAGGAAAAGATTCAAAGTTCTCAATCCATTGGTTACGAAGAAACCGAATTTCGTATAAAGCACAGGGACGGAAGAATCAGATGGGTTAATGAAATCTACCAGAAAATTCAGGGAAAGGATGGAAAGCCGGAATTCTATCAGGGTACGATTTATGATGTGACCGAAAGAAAAGAGACAGAAAAGTTCCTTTCGAATATCGAAACTGCCCGTAAAAAAGAAATTCACCATCGGATCAAGAATAACCTGCAGGTAATCTCCTCCCTGCTGGATCTCCAGGCTGAAAAATTCAACAACAGAGAATGTGTAAAGGGTTTGGAAGTCCTGGAAGCCTTCAGGGAAAGTCAGGACAGAGTAATATCAATGGCTCTTATCCATGAGGAACTGTACAAAGGTGGAGGGCTCGATACACTGAACTTTTCGTCATATGTTGAGGAACTCACTAAGAATCTTTTCCAGACATACAGGCTTGGAAATGCCAGTACAAGCTTAAATATGAATCTGGAAGAAAACATTTTCCTTGATATGGATACTGCAGTCCCATTAGGTATAATCATCAACGAACTTGTTTCAAACTCTCTCAAACATGCATTTGCCGACAGAGATAATGGGATAATTCAAATCAAACTTTGTAGAGAAGACTCCCAGGAAAGCAAAGACAATAGAGCAGGAAGCAATAATGAGGGCTTAAAGGGCACCAGTTTTATTCTGACAATATCAGATAACGGAATAGGTATGCCTGAAAGTTTTGATCTGGAAAATTCCGAAGGTCTTGGCATACAACTGGTAACTACCCTTGTAGACCAGTTAGAAGGTGGATTTGAACTGAAAAAAGACAACGGAATGGAATTCACTATAAGGTTTACAGCAGCGTAAAAGGAGCAAGGATACTAACCATTTCAAGAGTCGTTACTTTATGACCTTCTTAACCTTCAGGTTTTTTGCCACTCTCTTTGCGGCTACTTTTAGGATTTGGTTTTTCTTAAACAAAAAGTCAATAGAAAAAGGAAACTAAAGAGAAGTTAAGGGAAAAAACTGAAGAGATAATCCGGCAAAAAGCCTGGAAACTCTTTAATTTTTAACTCAGGTTTCAGTTCTTTCCACCTTTCAAGTATATCAGGCAGCTCTTTAGGTCGCTCATTAAGGTGCTTTTCAAGTTTTTTCATATGAAGGGAGCCTGAAAGCCTCTATATCCCAGTTAGCCTTTTTTGCCCCTGCCTGATACACGCTTTCCAGGAAATCCAGCACCTTCTGCTCAGGAGCCTCCGCTTCCCTGATGCTGTTATACATGAGAAGGGCAAGCCCGGATTCAGGACTCCAAAAAGCTTCTTTCGGGCTCAGCGGCTCGTCCATAAGCCCTTCGGGCTGCGGGTGCATAAAAGCGTAAAAAGCCGGCTCCCTTACATTCGGGTCCCCTGCCCAGAATCCGAAGCCGATTATCTCATGCGAAGAAGATTCACGTTCAACTACACCTGCTCCCTCTCTCACAGGGACAGCTCTGCCCGAAAACCGGGAAAGAGAGAGGTCAACGTGGTGCCAGAAGAAAGCCACAGGAGAACTTTTCCCTATAAACCGGCCCCTGAAAACCTGAAAGATCGAATCGACCTGTACAAGGACCTGCCAGAACCTCTTCACATACTCTTCATCATATGTCGCATGCGTTTCATCCGTTGCAAAAGGCTTGGTGCTTATGGCCTGTCTCTTATACACATCTCCGAGCCCACGAGACGGACTCCTA
>NZ_JJQY01000122.1:0-1221 GCF_000979295.1 Methanosarcina sp. 1.H.T.1A.1
TATGGAGCCAGTAATGCATCAGTAGTATCATTTTGACTTCCATAGGGATATGCAAAGGAATAAACTGGATAATCATAATCGGTTATTTCTGCGATGTTCGGTAGTATTTCCTGGTCCAGCCACTCTTGAGAAGTGTGACTATTTAAAAATGCAACTGGATCTTCGTGATTGAGCCCATGCGCAGATATTTCCCATCCAGCCGAATTCAGTGCATTCAGGTTATCTTTTGTACTCTGCGGGCTTACACTTAATGAATTTAGATTTACAGTACATGTAGCATTATACTTATTGAACACTTGTATATTTTCATAACACGGATCAATATTTCCTGTGTCGTCCCATGATAGAGCAATACCTCCTTTATAACCAGTTACAACCGTAATTGTTTTAGTCATCGATTGACTGGAAAATCCATTTGTTACCGTTAAAGTAGCCGTATAAGTTCCCGGTGTTGTATATATATGATTAACGTTTGCAGTAGTGCTGTTAGACCCGTCACCAAAATCAAGCAGTTCAGAATTCTGGTTGACGCTGTGATCCACAAAAGTTACACTTTCCCCGACCTTCACACTATCTGTAGAAACTGTGAAATTTGCAGTCACATTAGTAGGTTGAACCCAGGACGAATTACCCAGGTCTCCCATGTGATAAAATTTCCCGCCCTTCTGGCTGGTATAGTTCAGAATTGATTCCAGTTTCGATGTTGAAGTTTGATATGGTCCGGGAACATTTGGAGTAATAGTATGACCATATAAAACCAGTACGTACCCATATTTTATTGCGTCATCAATTCCATATTGTATAGACTCCAGGCTAGCACCCGACAGGTCATCTATTTCAACACCATACACAAGTCGAGCATTGTCCCACTTGTAATAAGCGGCTGATTCATTTACATTCACTGTACCGAAATTCGTCGCTCTTAGTGTTCGGAAATATGGAGCCAGTAATGCATCAGTAGTATCATTTTGACTTCCATAGGGATATGCAAAGGAATAAACTGGATAACCATAACCGGTTATTTCTGCGATGTTCGGTAGTATTTCCTGGTCCAGCAACTCTTGAGAAGTGTGATTATTTAGAAATGCAACTGGATCTTCGTGATTGAACCCATGCGCAGATATTTCCCACCCAGCCGAATTCAGTGCATTCAGGTTATCTTTTGTACTCTGCGGGCTTACACTTAATGAATTTAAATTTACAGTACATGTAGCATTATAC
>NZ_JJQY01000013.1:0-53782 GCF_000979295.1 Methanosarcina sp. 1.H.T.1A.1
CTTTATAGACTTTTTAAGAAACTTGGGGTTCTCAATTTTCTCCCCTGTAGATATGGCTGCAAATGTCTTGATACCAACATCAACGCCTACCAGAGTTGATTCGGAATATTGTTGAGTTACCGGATATTTATTCAGATCCCCGGTTAAGATGCTAATGTGGTATCTTCCGGCTGATGTTCTGGAAACGGTAGCAGTTCTTAAGAATTCTGAATTAAGATCCTTCTCAACTATGAGTTCGTTATTAATGGTAGTTGTTTTGATATTAGTTTCAAAGAATTCAGGTTCAAAAAGTGGTCTATGTATATTGATTTTAATCCAGCCAATAATAGGTAGAAATATCTCAGACGTAGTTAAGTTAATTTTATAATGCTGAGGAACCTGGAAAGAGAAATGTTGTTTTTTCTTTAATTTCTCAGCTGGATAATCCCCTAATCCTTTAAAGTAACAGGCATTCTGCCTTCGTTTTTCGTAAAAACCATTCTGATACAGGGGTAAAGTTTCTGGGCAAAAGTTTCTCGGGGAAAATTTATCTATCAGCAAGGCAGGGAACTAACAAATTATTTATTTATGTTTGAAAGTATTAAAGGTTAATTTATTCTCTATATATGGAAACAGCCTTACCCTCTCCTGCCCCATTATCATAACATCATCAAAATATCAGTAAATTTCTCTTTCAGGAAAGGGATTAGGTACGATTTTTCCTTTGTAGAAATAGACTTGAGGTGTTGAAATTGGTAAAAACTGTTTTAAAAAGCATGATAGGAGAAGCCCTCGTTGGCTCAGGCCCGGAAATTGCACACATCGACCTTATCATCGGACCAAGAGGAGGACCGGTAGAGGCAGCATTTATGAATTCCCTTGCGATGCCCAGGCAGGGCCATACCCCGCTTCTTGCTGTCCTTGAACCGAATCTCCAGCCAAAACCTGTAACCCTGCTCGTAAACAAGGTAACGATCAAGAATGTGGCACAGGCTGCCCTGATGTTCGGGCCGGCCCAGGCTGCGGTTGCAAAAGCGGTTATGGACTCGGTAGCTGCCGGAGTACTGCCTGAAGAGCAGGCAGATGACATTTTCATAATTGTTTCGGTCTTTATCGAATGGGATGCAAAAGACAAAGATAAAGTCTACGAATATAACTATGAAGCTACAAAGCTTGCAATATCCCGTGCAATGGAGAGCAGTCCGACAGTAAAAGAGGCGCTGGACAAAAAGGATTCAGCAAAGCATCCATTCGCATAAAGTAAGCTGTATAAGGGTTTCCTGGTTTTACAGACATATCAGGGCTGAAATCCGATAGACTCTAAAATCCGATAGACTCTAAAATCTGATAGACTCTAAAATCCGATAGACTCTAAAATCCGAGAAACCCTATTTATTTACTTTAATGCAGGCAGGTTATCTCAGAATATATCTAAATATTTCCAGGCCGTACCCGGAATATCATCCGGGTATCTCTCATTTTTCAAGAGCAGCTCTGCTTCAACCTATCAATAAAGCTCAGTTCTCCGGTCTTCAAAAACAGGAATAGCCTTTCGAATCTCATCTTTTCCTGCAAGATCAAGGTCATACACGATCACACATTCTTTGCTGCCGGCATCGGCTTTTACCTCACCCCAGGCATCAATAATCATCGAGTTTCCGAAGTAAGTGCAGTCAGGAGCAGAGCCGGTTCTGTTACAGGCGATATGAGGAATCTGATTTTCGATTGCGCGTGCCTTTGCAAGGGTTTTCCAGTGCTCAGCCCGGGGGTTAGGAAAAGCGGCTGTAGTCACAAGCAGGTCAGAGCCGGCAAGGGAAAGTTTTCTTGCAACCTCGGGAAAGCGGAGCTCGTAGCAGATTTCAAACCCGATTTTCAGACTTTGTTTTTTAAGGGAAATGGGCTCTATTGAATTGCCTTTTGAAAAATAACTGTTTTCGTCTTTGAAGGGGTGAGTCTTCCGGTAGGTGCCTGCAAGGTTTCCGGACTCGAAACAGAAACCAAGGTTATAGTAAAGAGCAGATTTTTTACTTTCCGGCATTTCCTTTACTTTTCCGGAAAAATCAATTTTTCCCTCTGGAAAATAATTTTCCCCCTCTGGAAAATAATTTTCTCCTTCTGGAAAAACTTTTTCTCCACCAGTTTCTCCACCATCTTCTCCATCACTTTCTATACCACATTCTCCACTATCCTTCTGAATAATTGAACCCAGGATAATGCAGTCATTTGCTTCGGAAAAACATGCCAGGTTCTCAAGAGTGGGAGATGGGAGACTTTCGGCTGCATGGCTGAAGTTATCATAGCAAAACCCTGTGGAAAAGACCTCCGGAAAAACAATTAACTCGGCTCCTTTCTCAACGGCTTTGAGAGCCATGTAAAGGGCTTTTTCAAGGTTTTCCTGCTTCCTGCAGTGAAGCACATCCATCTGGATACAGGCAACTTTCATATTAGGACCAACATATCTGCTATTTGAGCCCTGATTGTAATTCGGATTTGCGTAAAGGCTTCAGGGCAGGGAATAAAAGGATTTCGGGATAGGGAATAAAAGGATTTCAGGATAGGGAATAAAAGGGTTTCAGGGGACCAGGGTAGTTTGCTTGCTTTTTGCTACCAGCCCTTCGAGGTCCATTCTGTGTTTAATCATCCCTGCAAGCACTTCGTTTGCAAACCTGGTTACTTCTTCCCTGTTTTCCCGGATTTCATATGCAGGGTCATCCGGAGGGACCTCAATTTTTGTAATGTCTGCCCGGGCTTTTTTCAGGTATGAGTCAGGGACTTCGCAAACCAGTCCGGGTTTTTCCATGTACCGGTCAAGGTGTTTCTGGGTGATTCCTACAAGTTTTAACTCCCTGCGGAAACAGGGCCTTTCAAACAGTCTGGAAATTACATAAACGCCAACAGGAATCCGGAAATCCAGATCGATTTTAAGGAGCTGTGCCCTGAAAATGAGGTAAATGTCTTCAGAATCAGAGGAATCTGCCGGACTGAGTTCCCTGCCCTTTTCTGGCAGAGGCTCCTTGCCTTTTTCAGGCAAAGAATAAATTTTGGAAGGGGGAACTTCGATTTCCTCCAGAAGTTCAAGATCCCGGAGTGCCCTGAGGTAGCCGGTCAGAACCAGCCGGTGTTCTTCTATCCCTCCGACTTTCAGTTCCCGTGAGAGTCCGCTGATTGAGAGCTGCCTGCCGTCAAGCAATTCCATAACTTTAAGGTTGAGTTTCTCTGCCATTTTCTCTGCCTTTATATCGACATCCGGGTTAATTAATGGTAGTTCGGTTTTCAGGCCCGAGGCCAGAAAAACACAATCTCCTGCTACAATAACGCGTATAATCAGGTCCGCATTTCCGAAAGTTTCCGGAAAAACTGAATTTTTCCTATCATTAAAAGGCTGTGGACAGGAAAATTGCAAGGAGTAACACACGATGTAATTATCCTGCATGATATAAAGCTTATGAGAGATTTTGCAAAAGGGCTGGAAAATAGAAGAATTTCAGTAAAAGAACGTAAAAGCGAGATAATCTCAATAAGAGAATGGATAAGTAAAAGAATCTTAGAAGTAACCGATTAATTTTGAGTAAATTAATTTATAGAGCCTATTGAATAAAAGTAAAAGAACTTCATATTGAAAAAATGCATGTAAAAATCTCCTGACAAAATCCATTTAAATATAAAAGTATAGATATAAACTTCTACAGTCCAATAATGCCTGAAGAAACAGGAATTGAACTTTTTCCAGCAAAATTGAAGGGCAACGCTTAAAAATGATAATTGCCATCTCAATTAAGTTCAAATTGATGACTTCTCAAGGATGCAAAGATGATCACAAAGTTAATTCCAAGAAAAGTATTCTTCACAAGTGGAGTTGGTACACACCCCGAACAACTTGAATCATTTGAGGTTTCACTCCGGGATGCGGGCATTGAAAAATTTAACCTTGTAACTGTAAGTTCTATTCTGCCTCCAAAATGTGAAATTGTGACAAAGGAAGAAGGTCTGGAAGAACTGAGCCCTGGAGAGGTAGTTTTCTGTGTGATGTCCAGAATCTCTTCCAATGAACCAAGAAGAACGTTAAGTACTTCCGTCGGATGCGCACTTCCCAGGGATATAAGCAAGCACGGCTATATTTCCGAGTATCATGCTTACGGAGAAAACGCACATGATGTAGGGGAACATGCCATAAAACTTGCCGGAAGCATGTACAGCACCTGGACAAATGAGGCACCCCTCAAAACTTTCAGCACCCCCAGATCATCGTCCGTACACGAAAGAGGGGACTGGATGACTGTAATATCCGCAGCAGTTTTTATTATTTAAAAGAGGAGTTTCACACAGGAACTCCAGTTAATACTATTGCTTCATATACATAATAGTATTATTTATAGACAGACTCATTTACGATATATACGTAATAGTATTATTTACAGACAGACTCATTTACGATATTATCTATTTACATAATCTATTTGCAACATCACCTGTTTACCGATACTATCCTATACACACTCACCAAACTGCAACTATCAAGCATCTAATCATCATTGAATCCAGTCATTATTAGAAACTATCTTATAAACGATCTATTACACATCTTTCCCTCTTAACTCATAACTCTTATACACAGCAAATCAGTCTTCCTTCGGAGAAGCCTGTCTCTGTAAGGAATCCTCAGGCGAGATAGTCTGCATATATTAATATTTAATAAAAAATATATAATCCTAAACGTTATTTGCGTCTCTTACCATCTATTGTCGGGTACCTCCAGACAGGATATTAGGATCACAGGCAAACATATCATGATCTGCTTATTATGGAGAATGGCATGCATCACAATATATTTACAAATAACCCAACAGTTCCAATTGATGTGAAAGACAGGTCTGTAAGTGAATTGATAGACGGAATGCTCAAAACCGGCTTTCAGGGCAGGAAGCTGGCAGAGTCAGTCCAGGCCTGGCATAACATGCTCAAAGAGAAGAACACAACAGTGCTTATGGGCTTATCCGGGGCCATGGTCCCTGCCGGCATGCGCAGAGTTCTTTCCTATATGATCCAGGAAAGAATGATCGATTGCCTTGTAAGCACAGGGGCAAACCTGTTCCATGACTGTCACGAAGCCCTCGGCAGGAAGCACTATGTGGGCTCACATCTTGCTAATGATGAAAAACTTTTTGAGCACGGTGTGGACAGGATTTATGATGTCTTTGCAGTGGAAGAAGAGTTCAGGACCGCAGATAACCTGATTGCAGATTTTGCAGAGGAGATTGGAGAGATTTCCTGTTCCTCAAGGGAGTTCATGTACCTTCTTGGAAAGGAGCTTGTAAAGAGAGGAGCTGCTGAAGACTCAATAGTTGTAAGCGCGTACAGGCACAATGTCCCGATTTTTGTACCTGCACTGTCGGACAGTTCCATAGGGATAGGGCTTACCATTGCAAGGAGAAGAGGGCTGAAACTTGAAATTGACCAGATAAAAGACGTTGACGAGATCACACAGATTGTGGAAAAATCAGAAAGGACAGGCGTTGTTTATGTAGGAGGCGGAGTCCCGAAGAACTTCATCCAGCAGACCGAGGTAATAGCTTCGATTCTTGGAATGGATATTGGCGGGCATGACTATGCAATCCAGTATACTTCCGATTCTCCACACTGGGGAGGACTCTCAGGATGCACTTTTGACGAAGCAGTTTCATGGGGAAAGATCGCACCTCAGGCAAAAAAAGTACAGGTTTTTGTGGATGCTACCATTGCCCTTCCAATTGTTATCCATGCCCTGCATGAAAAATCACGTGATATGAAGCGTGCTGCTCCTGTTTTCAACTGGGATAAGCCCGAAGGGCTTGATATCGCTTATAACGAATAATCACATCACAAATCTTTATTATATTGAAAGCCGATAACATAAGGCGAGAAGGAGAGGACATAAATGGGTAAACGAACTCGAATAATTAACGATCCTTCCTATTTAGTACCATTACTCAGGACTTTTGGATCCAGAACCCATAAAAAAATATTCGATGCACTTTCTAATAAATGGATGACCAGAGCAGAAATCGATGAGTTCATAGGTTCGGATTCATCAAAAAACCTTCATATTCTGAAAAAAGCCGGGCTCCTTGAAAGCCAGTGGAGAGTCCCTGAAGCGGGACAAAAACCCTCAAAAGAATACCACAGTTCTTATTCAAAGGTTCAGGTGAACTTTCAGTGCTCCTTTGAAGATCTCAGTGACATCATTATGCTGACATTCAAGCCGTATGAAGAGGTGAAGGATGCCATGGATGAACTGGAAAGACTGGTAGAAGAGGGCAACACCTCAATGAGCAACCTTACACGGACTCTTAACAAAAACCCATTTTATATTTGTGCCGTTGCCCGCCGGTCCGAAAGGCTATCAGTAATGGGGCAGAGGTTAAAAATAATTGAAGATGTCGAGGAGAATTACGATTGATGATTAAAATCCTCCAGACCAAGAGCGGAGTCACCAAATTTCAGGTCCTTATCGAGATTGCCGCCCATCAGCCCAATGTCAGGCAAAAGGAGATTGCCGCAAAGATAGGAATAACCCCCCAGGCTGTTTCCGAATACATCAAAGAGCTTGTAAATGACGGGCTTATTGTAACCGAGGGCCGTGTCCGGTACAGGATAACAAAAGAAGGCGTAGAGTGGGTCCTTGAAAATGCCGCCGAAATGAAGCGGTACGCCCGCTTTGTCATGGAGGACATAATCAGCCATGTCTCAACCTGGACAGCCATCACAAAAGAGGAAGTCAAGGAAGGCCAGCAGGTTTACCTGAAAATGGACCACGGACTTCTCTATGTAAGCAGCACGGAAAAGACAGGCGCATCAGGCACTGTCATATCCGATGCCTCCCAGGGGGACGATGTGGGAGTAACCAGCCTCAAAGGCCTTATAGATCTGGAAAACGCAACCATCACGATCTGCAAGGTTCCCAGGGTCGAGCGCGGAGGGTCAAGAAAAGTGAATCTCGAGCGCCTGAAGACGCTGGCAAACTCAAAACCCTATATCGCAGCAATAGGCGTAGAATCGTTAATTGCTCTTCGCAAGATCGGCATAAGCCCCAATGTCATGTTCGGGACAAACGAATCCGTTATCGAGGCTGCATACCACGGACTTTCATCCCTGGTAGTTTCAGTAGATGAACAGGTCTCTGCACTCCTTAACAGGTTAGAAACCGAGAACCTTGAGTACGAACTTGTTGACCTGACAGTCGAATAACTTTCCTGAGTTTTAGCTTCCGGTTCGAGGTATTCCTGACTCACGAGTTGGGAATTCGAACCTGTTATTTTTTCCGAAAACAGTATCGGTTTTTTTGTGTTTGTCAGGTTTAACTATAATTTTTCAGGTTTAACTGTAATAACCATCTTTAATTACGCTGCACATTTTTATCTTAATATCTTAGTATATTAATATTAGATAATCATCTGATAATCCGGAGGTATTCCATGAAGCTGATCGCACTTTCCGACACCCACCTTAAGAAAGGAGAAATCCCCCCGCAACTTCAAAGCATTCTCAAAGACTGTGACCTGATTGTCCATGCAGGGGATTTCAGTACTGTAGAAGCTTATAAGGCATTCAGTGCTAGCGGCAAGCTGAAAGCCGTTTATGGAAATGATGACACCTTAGAACTCCGGAAGCTCCTTCCCGAAAGGCTGAAATTTGAGGTTGAAGGGATCAAAGTAGGGGTAATACATGAAGGAGGGCTTTCAGTAATGGATACAACTGCCCAGGGTTACCTCGCAAAAGAAATGGGAGTAGATGTCCTGATTTTCGGGCACCTTCACCGCCCTTTGATTGAAAAGAAAGATGTTATGCTGGTCTGCCCGGGTTCTCCGACAAAACCCCGGATGTCAAATCCAGGTGTTGTGGAACTAATAATTGAAAAAGGAAGTATTAACGGCAGGATACTTACCCTTGAAGGAGAGAGCTGTGAATATATCAAGTTCCGGGATGAACTGAAAAAACAAAAAAAGGAAGAGAATCATAAATAATAAATAAAAAGAAGCCTGAGCGCCTGAAGCCGACCAGCAAATCCTGAAAAAGTAATACGCAGGAACCTGCTAAGGATTTTTATTGTAAGAACTCAGGCACATGCCTCGCTAGGCGAGGTCTCTGGAACTATATATTTGGCGAACTCCTATCAGTTCACATGGTCTCCAGTTTGAACATTACACCTGTTCCCTGAAGGCTCAGGTAGACTTTATCTCCAAACTCGAGAATCTTCTCGACACCAACATTGCTGTTCCAGTTATATACAAAATCGTAGCTGCCCTGCATGGGTTCAAAACCCAGGGACAACAGTCTCTGATTGACCTCAGACGGGCGAACTCCTTCACTACTAAACCAGACCACAAGATAGGTTTTCACAGGATCATCCCATATGCCAATTCATTAACTTATTTTAGCGTTGACTCTTATTCAATTACTCATTGCTCATTTTATATCATGTTTCGTTTATTTATCTATATTTTGCCTCTTATGCCCTAATACCATGAAAAAAGGAAAAACTTATTCAGCGCATTAAAATTTAGAAGTGAACTATCTGAAAAGAAACAGGAAAAAACAAAACAAAAGCAAGAGAAAAAAGGATTTAGAAAAAATAAAGAAGCAAAGAGCTTCCTAATTTAAAAGTGTGAATTCAGAGTAAAATGTCCCTGAATTTCACGATCCCTAAGGTAGGATACCCGTCACTTTTGACGACTACCAATTAAGGCTACTTTTTGCAATTCTCAGGCATTGTCTTTAAGGGACTCAAGGGCTTTTTTAACCATTTCACGATAAATCTCAGTATCAGTGGAATAGTGCTCCTTTGCAAGCTTTGAGTTCGGGTCTTCCTGTGCCTCAACTGCCCTTATCCTCTCAAGAGTCTGCTTTGCAGTATCAAGTACCCACAGATTTCTTGTCAGCTCATCTACCTGCTGGATAGATTCCGGACGGATAGAGGTCAGGACGTTTCCATCATCGGTGGTATAGGTGCTGGTTTTGCCGATGACCGCTACGAAAGCAGGCAGTTCGCACTCAGCAAGGAACTGAGCGGCTTCGGGCTGGTACTGTCCTGCATAGACAAGGAAGGAACCTGTCGGGTCGGAAACCCTGCCTCTCCAGTATTCGGAGTCAGTACCAATATCCTCCTTTTCGATAAGAGTCCCCACAATGAAGATACGGTTCACCTTCGCCCCTGTTGGAGTAAGGAGATACTGAGGGGCATACTGGTCACTTTCGTCCCTGGATGTGAGGTTTGAGTCTTTCAGTTCCTGGGAAAAAACCCTGCGCGATACTTCTCTAAAGAAGCCTGCCATTTAAGCCACCTCCAGTTCAGAAAGCAATTCATCAAGGAGTTCCCTGTCCAGGGAACTCGTTGGAGTAAAGGAATCCACAAGGATATAGCGGTCAAGCTTGTGTCCGCTAATAGTATAATACCTGCCGACAAGCTCGTGTTTTAATTTATCCAGTACTACTCCGGGATCAAGGGCATCTGCAGCCATTGCAATGGCGCTGTCAAGAGATATCCCGGCAATCTCTTCAGTAAGCTCCCGGTTAATCAGGGCATCCTGGGTGGAAGTCCCCGAGTCAAGGACTGCCTTTATCCGGAGGTCATATTCCCCTTTGACCTTCCCGTGCTCTGCACAGGCGCCTTTAACCAGGGCCCGTTTGCACTCAGGGCACCGCTTTATAAGTCCGGAGCCTGTCTGAATGTCAATCATTGCCCCGAAATATGTAAAAGCAGAAGTCCCCACTTCGATATCTTCATCGAGTGATTCTATGGAACTTGACCTGTTAAGCTGAATCTGGACCTTGCCGTTCCACTCGTTAATGACCACGTTTTTCAGCATGTAACTTTTGCCTTCTTCCATATCAGGAAGTTCGGAGCTTGCCCAGTTAGTGAATTTAATGACACCGGTCTCATCTCCTATAAGCCCTGCCTGTTCTATCGACTCATGGGAGTTTTCCCAGAGCTGGACCACTTTCCCTCTTACGGTAGCCCACTGGTTTCCCACAAGATCAACAATGTTTCGGAGTTCGGCCTCTCTTGCTGAAGGAATGAAATCGCCACCTCCTACTTCAACAGGCTCGGAAAGCTTCTCTATGGAACTGTTTTTGTTAACCTGGACCTGAAACCTTTCGTTGTATTCTCCGACAACGACACTTCTGAGAAGGTAGCTCTCTCCCTGCTCAAGGGGAGGAAGTTCGGCATTTTTCCAGGTGGTAAACTTTATGATTCCAGTTTCATCTCCAAGGAGCCCAACCTGAGATATGGATTCATGAGTATTTTCCCAGAGCTGAACAACCTTTGCCTTAAGGTTTGCCCACTGCCCATTCTCCGTAACATCCGCAATTTTGGTGAGCTGGGGTTCAGCCTGCCTGACATAAAACTCATTTTTAGGAATGGAATATTTCTTCAAAAAATAGTTTGTTACGCTGCGTTGCGCCTCGTTTGAAGGCACTTTGAACTTCGTAATCAACTCGTCGAGTCTGCTTTCGATGTCCTCGACAGGCACATCGATGCCAAGTTTCATAAACCGGTCTCTAATGGATTCTGCAGTCTGTTTCATCTTAATTCTACCTCAAGCCTCATGGTTAGTTTCATATTTTGGGAGGCACTTTAAAGTACCGCGGCAGAGAATATAAAGCTGAGTGAAGCGGGGTGAAAGTATTCAGTTATTATACAGTCCGCCCTTCCCCGCAGGGAAAAACCCGGGAAAAGAGAATCAGAGTGGCTATCCCTTCCGTGTATGTTTATCACAGCAAGGGAGAGCTTCATCTTCCTTTCTAAACCTGAATCCATGATGCAAAATTACTTTCTCTGTTTTTGTATTCCCAGTAAGTGTATTATCGAAAAGTATACCCCACAATGTACTTAAAATTATTTGTGAAGTATACCTGCGGTCCGCTTGGCTGCATCCCCTTCCCCAATAACGGTTACGATATCTTCATATTCAAGCACAAGGCTCCCGTGCGCGATAATAGAATCACTGCCCCGCTGAACCATAACCAGGAGACTCTTTTCAGGGAACTGGATATCCTTGATGGCTTTCCCGACTACCCCGGGGTTCGTGACCTTGACTTCCATCATGTCCCCTTCGCCCCCTACCTCGCACATGGAGAAGAGATGAGGCCTTCCGATCATGTTGTCAAGCACCACTGCAGTGGTTGTGGCCGGGCTCATGGCGCGGATGCCCAGATTCCAGAAAGCCTGAAGGTTTTCGATCTCGTTTACCCTGGCCACCAGCTGGTCACCCCTGAATCCGAAAGAAACTTTAGCAATCTGGCAGAAGAGAAGGTTCGTGTTATCCTGATTGGTTGTAGCAACCACATATTTGGCATTCCCTATCCCTGCCTTTTTCAGGACGTTTACATCCCCTGCATCACCCTGGACAACCCGGATCCCGAGTTCCATGCATTTTTTGCAGTTGCTCTCGGAAATATCCACAACAACTACATTTTCTCCTCTTTTGTCAAAACGTTCGGCAAGAATCCTGCCTACCTTTCCACCACCAATAATAAGAATTTCCATAGGGATTACCTCCAGCATCTCTGCCACTTTTTTTGACAGGCTGCCACTCATGAAGACCGTGATGATAACTGTAAGGAAGACAAGCCCCACAAGGGCCTGCCCTCCCGGAATGCCCATCGAATCGAGCTTGATTGCAAAATAGGTCGCAACCGAAGTCGGCACAACGCCCCTGGGCCCAACAAAGGAAATGAAAAGTTTCTCATTCGTACCGATCTGCGAGTTCCACATCGAAACGAAGACCGCCACAGGGCGGATGAGGAATATGAGAAGCAGTACAAGGACTATCCCGCTTACCCCTATTCTCTGGATATCTTCAAATTTAAGCATTGCCGCAAGCAGGATGAAAATCAGGGAAAGCATCACAATCACAATGTCACTCTTGAATTCCTTGATAGTATCCTTGTAAGGGAATTCAGAAGTCCCGAGGATGATCCCGAAGACGGCTACCGCCAGAATCCCGGACTCGTTGCCCAGGTATTCTGAAAGAACGAAGCAGGCAAATACGGCGGTCAGGGAAACCAGCCTTGCGGTCCGATTGCTGATCACCGTTCCCCGAGTGAAGAACCAGCGGAGGGCAAACCCGCTCAAAGACCCCAGTGCAATTCCTATCCCCAATCTGTAAAGGATAAAGATCACAGCATCAGTCCCGGAAAGCTCTGCTGCGACCCATTCGAAGACCATGGCTGCAAGGATCACACTGGCAGCGTCATTCAGGACCCCCTCAAGTTCCAGGATCTTGCCAAGCTTGTGGCTAATCTGGATATTCCTTACAATGGGAGTTATCACAGTCGGCCCTGTTGCCGTGACAAGGGCTCCGAAAAGGGCAGCGAGTTCGAGAGGGATGTCTATCAGGAGGCTGGTCAGAACCGTGGCTCCCAGGAAGGTAACAAAGACTCCTATTGTTGTCAGCTTAAGGACACTTTCCTGAACCATCCTTATATGCTTCAGGTCAATATGAAGCCCCCCGTCAAAAACAATCACGGATACCGAGATTGCCACGATAGCACTTAGCCCCTCGATATAGAGGGCAGGGTCCAGCAGGTTAAGGACCTCAGGCCCTACGATGATTCCTTCGATCAAAAGGAAAACGATAAAAGGAATCCGGAAATAGCAGCTGAGGGCCTGTGCGACAAGGGACATAATAAGTACGGCAACTACCAGTCCAAGTAGAAGTATCGGATCAAGCATGAGATTCCCTGTAATGATGAGTTAACTTGCTAAAAATGATTCGTAAACATCCGAGAGAAATTGAAAGGAAAGATACGTCAAGGTTGTATTGCCAAAAAAGCACAAAATGTTTGGTACTGTATACATAATCATACAATTGTGATATATAAATTTGACTCCTGATTGTTAACCCCCGAACACTTTCTTCTCGATAACTCTCATTTATATCTAAATGAGAAAGGCAGTTCCCAAAGAAAGAACAGTTTTTCACAACACCTGCAAATCAATTTCAGAAAAGTATTCCCAGAATCTTTTCAATTTGAAAGCCTGTTACTTTGAGGTCCGGATACAAAAATTCTGAAAAGGCTGCATAATCAAAAGACCATTAGACAAAAACCCTAAAAACTGCAAAAACAGGAGCGTATGAGTTATATTCTTTGTACTCTTTAAGGGACGCCATGGACTTGCTTTTGATCTTTCTTTTTCTGCTCAGCCTTGCTATGATAAGCAAAGGTTCGGACTGGTTCATTGAAGCTGCGATTGCAATATCAAACAAAAGCGGGATCCCAAAAATGCTTATAGGGGCTACGATTGTGAGTTTTGCAACCACAGCTCCGGAGTTTGCAGTTTCTGCAACGGCAGCTTATATCGGGCATACAGACGTAACAATAGGAAATGCAGTGGGTTCGGTCATATGCAACACCGGGCTTGTACTGGGTTCGATTATAGCTGTAAAAGCAATCCCTATGAAGGATGATACGTTTCCCATTAAAAGCGGGCTTATGCTCCTTTCAGGAATTGTCCTTATCATAATCAGTCGCGACGGAAGTGTGAACCGGCTTGATGGGATTATACTTCTGCTGGTGTTTTTTGCTTTCCTCTTCCATGCTTCAAAGACCCAGCGCGTGTTGTTTGAAGATAATGAAACAGGTAGACAAAAACTAAAAATCAAAGATATCCGGAAAGATATAGCTTTCTTCGTTCTCGGCTCCCTTTCCGTAGTTATAGGAAGCAGGATCCTGGTAGATTCAGGAATAAAAATAGCCGAATGGATGGGCATCCCTGAAGTAATAATAGCCCTGACGGCGGTCGCAATAGGAACATCCCTTCCCGAACTTGCAACTGCAATTACCTCCCTCAAGAAAGGGCACCAGGACCTCTCCATAGGAAACATCCTCGGAGCAAATACAATGGACATTGCCATGATCCTCGGGGCATCATCCCAGATTCGCGTGCTCCCTGTTTCGGAACAGCTTGCAGGATACGATTTCCCGTTCATGTTCCTGATATCTCTCGCCCTTATAATCTTCGGGATCACTGGAAAAAAGCTGGAAAGATGGGAAGGAGGCGTAATTCTCGGGGCATATCTGATTTATGTGGCAGGGCTTTTTATCCTCTATAGATAAGCCTGCACCCCAACTTTAAAAAGTAAGAACCTCTTCACGTTTCAAATTCAGGATTTTTACTTTTTACATATTTTTCTCATTTTACATATTTTTCTATTTTTACATATTTTTCTATTTTTACATATTTTTCTATTTTTACATATTATTCTCTATTTACATATTAGTCTCTATTTATAGGCCACCTATTCACTCGTAAATTTTATACAATGTGAAGAATCATCTTTTTTTATAAGCAAATTTTTATATTCATCTTATATCTTCTGAAGGCAATGTATAAATTCTAAAAAAAGGTTCTTTAACTCTATGAAAGCTATTATCCTCGCAGCAGGAGAAGGACTGCGCTGCAGGCCTCTTACTCTTACCCGTTCCAAAGTGATGCTTCCTGTAGCCAACAGGCCTATTCTGGAACATGTCATATCTTCTCTTGAGAAAAACGGAATCAATGAGATCATACTGATTGTCGGGTATGAAAAAGAACGCATAATGAACTATTTTGAAGACGGGCTGAATTTCGGGGTCAATATAAAATATGTCGAGCAAAAAGCCCAGCTCGGGACAGCACATGCGATTGAACAGGCAAAAAAACTAATACGTCCCGAGGATTCCGAATTCCTTGTCCTGAACGGGGACAACCTGGTAGAACCAAAAACCATAGCTGATATCCTTAACAATTATGAAGGAGATGCGAGCCTTTTAACCGTGAGAATGAAGGACACAGCAGGTTATGGAGTGGTACTGAAAGAAAAGAAGAGAGTTACCCAGATTCTGGAAAAAAGACCCGGAGATTTAAGCCATCTTGTAAACACGGGAATTTATATTTTTACGCCGCAGGTCTTTGAAACTATTGAAAAAACTCCTATATCCGAAAACGGAGAATATGCGATAACCGATACCCTCCAGCTTATGATTGACGAAGGAAAAGTAGTCACTTCAATCTCAACCGAATCCAAGTGGCTGGATGCGGTCCATGCCTGGGATCTCCTGAAAGCAAACTCAATTGTATTAAACTCCTCCAGAAACCTGAAGCAAGAAGGAGAACTTGAAGAAGGAGTAATAATTCGCGGAAAGGTTGAAATCGGAAAAAACACAAAAATCCGTGCCGGAACCTATATTGTAGGTCCGGTAGTAATCGGGGAAAACTGTGATATAGGACCTAATGTAGTAATTCTGCCCTCCACTACTATAGGAGACAATGTGTCCATAAGGTCCTTTACCGAAATCCAGAACAGCATCATAATGAATGACTGCCGGATTTCTTCCCACGGGCAGATCTCCAATTGCATAATTGGAAGCAACAATACCCTTGGTCCGGGTTTTACTGCAGAGGAAAAAGAAAACCTTGAGATAAACATTAACTGCAGGATCCACAAAGCTCCAAAACTCGGCACTATCATTGGGGACGATAACCGGATAGGAGGCAGAGTGCTCGTGAAAGCCGGAGTAATGATTGCTGTCAACTGTCAGGTAGAGTCTGGAAACACTATTTACAGAGACCTGCCCCGTGATTCGGTGGTCCTCTGAGCTCTTAAGAAGGAGATAAAAAAATGTGTGGAATTGTCGGATATGCAGGAAGAAATGCTGCTGCACCGGTTCTTATAGAATCTCTCAAAAAACTTGAATATAGGGGATACGACTCCGCAGGGATTACCGTTCTTGGCAGTGGAATTGAAACTTATAAGGCAGTCGGGAAAATCATAAATCTCGAATCCGAAATCCCAAAGAAACTCGGAGGAACTGTCGGAATAGGACACACCCGCTGGGCAACCCATGGACGCCCAAATACGGAAAATGCCCACCCTCATAACTCGGGAGTAAACCCGGAAAAAATCTCGATCGTGCATAACGGGATTATTGAAAATTACATGGCATTGAAAGAGCGGCTTATTGGAGAGGGTTACCAATTCAAATCCGAAACCGATACAGAAGTGATCGCACATCTTCTGCACAAACACATCTATGGGAAACCGGATGGAAAAGAAGCTCAATGCGAACTTCTTGTAGGACTTAGAGAAGCCTTAAAAGAGATTGAAGGATCATATGCTCTTGGAATAATCTCTGCGGATGAACAGGGAAAACTCGTGCTTGCCCGCAAGGACAGCCCTCTCGTCATAGGGCTCGGGAAAGGGGAAAATTTTGCTGCATCTGATGTAACCGCTTTTCTGAACTATACCAGGGATGTTATCTTTGTAGATGACTTTGAGACAGCAGTGCTGAGCCCTTCAGGTGTGGAGATATTTGACAGGGAAGGAAATCTCAGGGAAAAGAAGATAGAAAAGATAGAATGGGACTTTGAGGCTGCAGAAAAAGCAGGTTATGAACATTTCATGCTGAAAGAGATTCATGAACAGGTCACTGCAATCCACGACACCCTGGCAGGCAAAGTCTCTGAACTTGAAGGAGCTATATACTTAAACGAACTGAACCTCAGTGAAGACGAAATAAGGAAACTTTCAAGGGTTCAGATCCTGGCATGCGGAACTTCCTGGCATGCAGGCTTACTTGGGAAATACCTGTTTGAACAGCTGGCAGGAATCCACTGCGATATTGATATCTGTTCGGAGTACAGGTACAGAAACCCTGTGATGAATGAAGGGACCCTTGCCATTGCGATTACTCAATCAGGAGAAACTGCAGATACTCTTGCAGCCGTGCGGGAGATTATGTCTTACAACTGTCCCACGCTTGCAATTACGAATGTTGTGGGAAGCACGATTACAAGAGAGGCAAACAGCGTACTCTATACGCGGGCAGGACCCGAAATAGGAGTCGCTGCCACAAAGACCTTCAGTACCCAGATTACCCTTCTATATCTCCTCGCTGTAAAGTTCGCTCTTGTAAGGGGCAAGTTAAGCCATGATTATGTAAAGAATTTCATTACGGAAATCCGGAAAGTCCCGGGAGAGATCCAGCAGATCCTTAACCAGAAGGAAGCGATAAAGGAATGTGCTGAGAACTTTGCCCATGCAAAGAGCTACTTCTTCCTTGGCAGGCACCTTAACTACCCTATAGCTCTCGAAGGAGCACTGAAACTCAAAGAGATCTCATACGTGCATGCCGAAGGCTTTGCTGCAGGAGAACTGAAACACGGACCTATTGCCCTTCTTGACGAGGGAACTCCTGTAGTTGCAATTGCCACCAGGGGACAGACTTATGAAAAGATGCTCAGCAATATTAAAGAAGTGAAAGCCAGGGATGCTGTTGTGATCGCGATTGCCGACAGTAAGGACACGGAAATCGGAAAGTATGCAGATATTGTCCTCAGAGTCCCCCAGAGCGACGAACTGCTGGCTCCCCTTCTGAGTGTTGTCGTGCTTCAGTTGCTTTCTTATTACACTGCTCTAGCCAGAAACTGCTCTATTGACAAACCTCGCAACCTTGCAAAGAGTGTTACTGTCGAATGATTGTAAAGGCTGAGAATATCAGGATTTAAATATAACAACAGAATACGGGATTTCAGAACAGAATAAAACTTCATGAAATATGGAGTGGGATTTATGAAACTCTTCGGATCTTCAGGAATTAGAGGCATAGTTAATAAAGAAGTTACACCCGAACTTGCACTGCAGGTAGGGCTTGTGTTAGGAAGCCGGAAAAAGACCGCAGTTATCGGGAGGGACCCACGGGTTTCGGCGCCTATGATAGAGCACGCCCTGGTCGCCGGGCTGACTGCTGCAGGCTGTGATGTTACAAAGGTGGGCATGGTAACTACTCCGACTCTGGCATATGCAGCCAGAGAATATGAATGCGGAGTAATGGTTACAGCTTCACATAACCCCTCAGAGTATGTGGGGATAAAGCTATGGAATCCTGACGGCATGGCTTTTGACTCAGCCCAGCAGGAAGAAATTGAAGAAGCTATCGAAAAAGAAAACTTTTCGCGAGTTACCTGGGACTTTATAGGGAAAATTGCTGAAGACGAAAATGCCATTCGGGACCACATGGATATGATCGAGGGTCTTGTAGGGAATTCCGGGCTGCGCGTGGTTCTCGACTGCGGATGCGGAGCGGGAAGCACAATCACCCCATATCTCCTGCAGGAACTTGGCTGTCAGGTAATAACCCTGAATTCCCAGCCTGACGGACATTTCCCGGCAAGAAACCCTGAACCCAATGATCAGAACCTCTCCCTGCTTAAAAAGGCAGTTGTGGCGTTCGAAGCCGACCTCGGAATAGCCCATGACGGAGATGCGGACAGGATGATGGCAGTCGACGAAAAAGGTAACTTCGTATCCGGAGACGACCTGCTTGCAATATTCGGGCGTTTTGAATGCGGAGATAAAAAAGGAGCTGTTGTCGTGCCTGTAGATACCTCCATGATGGTGGATGATTATCTTGAAGGTTCTGAAATCATAAGGACAAGAGTTGGGGATGTCTATGTTGCAGAGGGCATAAAGCAGTACGGAGCCATCTACGGCGGAGAGCCTTCAGGAAGCTGGATTTTCCCTGAGATTTCCTACTGCCCTGACGGGATCTATGCAGCTGCAAAGCTTGTTGAAATTGTCAGGGAAAAGAAGTTAAGTGAGCTCAGGGCAGAACTTCCTGTTTATGCCACAAAAAGGGGTGCTCTTCCATGTGCAAACGAAAAGAAAGCAGAGTTCATGGAAAAGGTAAAAACAAGGCTTGAACCCCTTGGAAAAGTCCTTGACATTGACGGGATCCGCGTGGAACTTGAAAACGGCTGGGTACTTGTCCGCCCCTCGGGCACGGAAGCAAAGGTAAGGATTACGGCAGAAGCCAGGGAAAATGTAGATGAGATCTACGACATGGCAGAAAAAATAGTGAAGGAGGCGCTTAAATGAAAGCAGTTGTCCTTGTGGCAGGCAAAGGCACAAGGATGGAACCTCTCACCTCCGACTGCCCTAAAGTAATGCTTCAGGTTGCAAACAAACCGATACTTGAACATATCCTGAACGCAGCCGTAGAAGCAGGTATCGAGGGTTTTGTCTTCATTACGGGATACCTGGAAGAGCAAATAAAAGCCCACTTCGGGGACGGAAGCAAATGGGGAGTAAGCATCGAGTATGTGCAGCAAAAAGAGCAGCTAGGAACTGCAAATGCTATCGGCTATGCAAGAGGGCACGTTGAAGGGGCATTCCTTGTACTTAACGGGGACATGCTCATCGGGCAGGAGGACTTGAAATCCCTGGTTTCCAGGAAAGAAGAAGCTGTCATCTGCGTAAAAGAGGTGGAAAACCCTTCGGATTTCGGAGTTCTTGAGACCGAGAATAATAAAGTAGTCAGGATAATTGAAAAACCGAAAAATCCCCCGACCAACCTTGCAAATGCCGGGATTTACCTTTTCAGGGAGTCCATATTTGACTTAATTGATAAAACCCAGCTTTCCGTAAGAAAGGAACTTGAGATAACAGACTCCATTCAGATGCTGATCGACAGCGGAGCGCCTGTAGGCTACAGCCCCCTTGAAGGCAGGTGGATTGACATAGGATATCCCTGGGACCTCCTGAAAGCAAATGAACACCTTTTAAAAGACCTCAGGGGCAGTTGTGAAGGCACCGTGGAGCCAAATGCAACCATAAAAGGTGAAGTTGCAATCGGAAAAGGCACTCTCATCCGAAATGGTTCCTATATCGAAGGGCCTGTGGTAATAGGTGAGAACTGCGATATAGGGCCCAACTGCTTTATTCGCCCTTCAACTGCAATAGGCAACCGTGTAAGAATCGGAAATGCCGTGGAAGTAAAAAATACAATTGTTATGGAAGGCACTCATGTGGGGCACCTGAGTTATGTAGGAGACAGTGTCATCGGGCGCCGCTGTAATTTTGGAGCCGGTACGAAGGTTGCAAACCTCCGTCACGATGGAAAGAACATAAAGGTGATGCTGAAAAGCAGGATTCTTGACTCCGGCAGAAGAAAACTCGGCGTGATCATGGGAGATGATGTGCATACTGGCATCAATACGAGTATAAATATAGGCGTGATAATGCACAAAGGAAGAGCCACCCTTCCCGGAGAAGTAGTAAAGCACTGAGCCGGCATCAAAGTAAGAAAATGAATCAGGACTCCCCTCCTTTCCCTGGTGGCATAGGAGGGGAAATCCCTGCATGTTTTTGTTTTAATCTATGTTCTTTATTTTCTGTATTTGAATCTATATTTTTTATTTGAAGCTATTTTATTTAGTTGGATTTATATTTTTTAGAAGAAGTTATTTTATTTAGTTGAAGTTATTTTATCACTTATGAATACATTATCGAGCTTATGAATACAGCTGTTTTATGCTCCAGAACACTGTGTTTCGGAAGAAACCTTTTACTTCCACATTGAGAGATCCGTCATTCATTTTCTCTACAGCTTTCCTTAAAGGATCATCTGAAGCAATTATCTCTCTGATAGTCTCTTCGTCGGATTCCACAGTTATGGAGGGACCGAACTTTGAATTTGGATCATTGGGAGTGTCATACCTGTAAAATTCTCCTACTTTTCCACTCCTCATAAGTAAAGTTACGTAGAGCATTTCACCATTCTCAAGTTCAATTCTCCCCGCAATCTCTTCACTTGCCACCAGCCTTTTTACAAGGGATGGCACGTTATCAAAGTTCTCGTTATAGAGCTCCATCTGCGCACTTAATTCGGAAAAAAGATCGTTCTCCGTACTGGAATTAACAGAAGTTGTAAATAATTCAGCTGCTGTAACATTACCCGCACTGGAAGCATTACCCGCACTGGAAGCATTACCCGTACTGGAAGCCGCACCTGCTGCATTAACAAGCAAAAGCACAACCAGAAGGGAAACAATAGCCCTATTTTTCCAATAAACCATGATTGAAAATAAGAAGCAGGGATATAAAAAAGTTATCAATATAAATTAAAACTCTCCAAAAAGGAAGAGGAGTGGAGAAATTGAACTGTCTTAAAATCGAATAATAAAAAACGAAATCAAAACCAAAAATAAGAAACAAAACCAAAACCAAAATCAAAACCAAAATCAAAAATAAGAAACAAAAACAAAAACAAAAATAAGAAACAAAACCAAAACCAAAAATAAGAAACAAAACCAAAATCAAAAATAAGAAACAAAACCAAAACCAAAACCAAAAACAAAAAACTTACCGGGATAAGTTTTATCCAGCGGCAAGATTTAAAGTTTAAGAGAGGGTCTGAACACCTCAGAACAGTACCTGTCGAAGACCTGGTCTTCAACCTGTTCACAGATTTTCTTATAATCTTTCGACTTTGGGTCGTGCTTGTTCATAGTCTTTTTGACTTCAGCGTTCATCTTATCAAGAGTTTTTTGGTCGAAACCGTCCGTATTCTCCATAGTAAACATATAAATCATACTCTAGAATTAACTTAGTTAGATGCTTAAGATTTTTTGCATTATTTAAATTTCTATATTACATACACAGTATTACCATACAGATAGATTAATCGGGTAACACACTGGTAATTAATTGCCAGCTTTTAACTATTTTTGAAAATAGTTTTAATTTAATAATTAAAATATTTATATTATTGCTCTAATATATTAGCTTTCCCTTTTAATCGAACTTCATTTTTACTTCAAATGAGTAGACCTGAGGGATTTGCCAAATAATCCATTATGGAAGCCTCTTTACTCAAAGAAAGAACTCATCAAAGCCTGCATAAACGATTGTTCAAGCAAATTTTAAACAATAAGCTTTTTAGGGCTTACTCCTATAAATATTTTACATTTGGAGGGTATCCTTCAGGACATACACATCTATACATTACATTAAATATATGAATATATAATGGTTACCTGAAGTCCATAGACTGTATTATACAGATAAACGATAGGAAAATAATGTCCTGCATGAATAATTTTCAGTAAACGGGTTTCTGTTATACGGAGTTAAGATAAGGCTTTCGCAATCGAATATCCATACTGGTTCATGGGGTTAATTATATTAGCTCTTCAGGTCACTATAAGGTATAGAAAAGTATTAGGTATAGAAAAGTATTCGAGTTGATAACAAAGTGCGACCGGTCTCACAAAGAGTGAACGCGAAGAAAATTCACGAGAACAATGCCGAGCTCGGGAAATCCACATCCGAACTTCTTATCCTGAAGCCTGAAGGATATCCCCTGAGCGGCATGATGGAAGAATATCCTGTTATTGAAAACAAGGATGTTTTTGAATTCTATGCACGGGAACAGTGGAATGGGAATGTTGCCCGCAAAGGAGATTATCTCTTTGACAAGAGAATGTTTCCTGACTTCGCATACCGCATTATAGATGTGGAACCTGCAGAATCCATAATAGGAAACTCAACATCCATTATCGTAACCGAAGAGGAAAATGGAATTTCTCCCTCTGAAGAAATAAAAAGTGATGTTAGATTTGAAGATGTGATAGGGCAGGAACTTGCAAAACAGAAATGCAGGCTTATTGAACGCTTTCTGGAAGAGCCCGAACGTTTTGGGAAATGGGCACCAAGAAATATTCTGTTCTTTGGACCCTCGGGCACTGGAAAAACCATGCTCGCAAAAGCCCTTGCAAGCAAGACCGATGTGCCGATAATTCCGGTCAAGGCTACCCAGCTAATAGGGGAATATGTCGGGGATGGAGCCCGTCAGATCCACCAGTTATATGACCGGGCAGAAGAGATGTCTCCCTGTATAATCTTCATTGACGAACTTGATGCCATTGCCCTGGACAGGCGATTTCAGGAGCTCAGAGGAGACGTAAGCGAAATCGTAAATGCCCTTCTGACAGAAATGGACGGAATAGTTGAACGAGACGGAGTCTGTACCATCTGTTCTACAAACCGTGTCAATTCCCTGGACTCTGCTGTGAGAAGCAGGTTCGAAGAAGAGATTGAATTTGTCCTTCCGGCGGAAGAAGAAATCGTTCATATACTGGAATCAAATGTGAAGACTTTCCCTCTGCAGGTAGAAGAATTTGATTTTCAGACACTTGCAAAGAAAGCTAAAGGGCTTTCAGGCAGGGATATTGTAGAAAAAATCCTTAAAACCGCCCTTCATCAGGCAATCATCGAAGATAGGGAAATTGTCAGCGGTAAAGACTTTGAAAAAGCCCTTGCAAGATTGGGCAGGAAAGATTTTATCCAGGACCCAACCCAACTTTATGTATAACCCTTGAAAGAGAAATAACCTAAATGAGAAAGTGCCTTTTAATCCCTTTTCTATGAGATATTTCCAGGCACCTATCTTAGGTATAACTCTTTACCTGCTTTTACAAGTTTCCTGTGAAGACTAATTTGTTCAGTCTAAGGAAGTTTTCTTTTCAGCTCTGGTAGTTTATAAGAAGATTTTAAGAAAATTTTAAGAAGTTTGTAAGAAGACATTAAGAAGTTTGGAAGAGAAGTTTCTTATTAAAGCCTCTGGGATAGTTTTATGTATAAAAATCATTATTCTTTATCAGAAGTTCTATTTAAGTAAGGTCTCAACTATACCCTAAACAAGATTTAAAAGGGATTCTCATGAATGAAATACGTGAAGTCGACCGCTTTGAGTGCAGGGTTATAAGCGTAACCCATAACATGGCCTGGAAAGGTGTGACAGTTGAAGAAAATGATACAAAAGGGAGGGTGTACTTCGGAAGGGTCAACGGTGAAATTGAAATCAACCCTGGAGACACATTCTATCTCGGTATCAAGCAGATCTATGAAATCGAAGACAAGACCATGAAAGTTACACTCTACGACGCTGAAAACAAAAACCTGGACTGGACACTTGTCTGAACAACCTGATAATACTGAATAAAGATTCTTTCTGCAGGTTTATTTCCTGTAGAGAGATTTAATCTAATTTTTAAACTCTGCTTTAAAGAAAACTTCAAATATTCCGCAAAAAGCCCTGTACCCAGTATATGAAGGCTCAATCATATCTGTTTGTTCAGGTCTGGTTATTCAGGTATGTTTGTTCAGCTATGTTTATCCAAGTCTGCTATTCAGATCTGCTTATCCAGGTCTGCTTATTCAGGTCTGTATGGTATCTCAAGTTCCATCAGGTCTTCGGCTACAACTACATTTTCAAAAACTATTTTTGAATCTTTCAGGATAGGTTCCACATCATCAGTATAACGTGAGCTGATATGGGTAAGGACCAGTTTCCTGACTCCGGCTTCTTTTGCAAGGGCTGCAACCTCACCTGCTGTCGAATGCATGGATTCTTCCGCCCAGTCTGCCATCTCGTCAGCGAAGCTGCCGTCATGAATTAAGAGGTCGGCATCCCTGCTGGCTTCAAGCACTGCTTCACAGGGCCTGGTATCTCCGGTGTACACGATTGTCCTTCCGGGCCTCGGGATTCCCATTACTTCTTCGGGCCTTACGAGCCTTCCGTCCACTTCTACAGGATTTCCCCTTTGAAGTTTTGCAAAAAGGGGACCAGGAGGGACGCCGAGTTCGACTGCCTTTTCCCGGTTAAAACGTCCGGGGCGGGGGTTTTCCACAAGGGCATAGCCAAGACTCGGGATGCTGTGTTCGGTCTTTAAAGCCCGGACTACATAACTTTCCCCTTCTACAGTGTCTCCGGGACTCAGTTTCACGCCCCGTATTTCATATTTAAGGTTGAAATAGCCAAGGGCTTTAAAAAGCTCAGTAAATTCCCGGGTCCCTTCAGGACCGTAGATCGTCAACGGCTCTTTCCTGCCCAGGAAGGACATAGTTTGAATGAGGCCAGGAATTCCAAGAAAATGATCTGCATGAAAATGACTGATGAAAATAGAGGACAGACTCATCATCCCCGTTTTTGCCCGCATCATCTGCTGCTGGGTGCCTTCTCCACAGTCAAAGAGTACAAGTTCCCCTTCTCTGTTGATCATTACTGCTGACGGATTTCTGTTACGGGTCGGGAGGGACCCTCCAGTGCCTAGAAAAGTTATGCGAAGCATGATGAACTCACTGATTATGATGAAATTACTAACTGGTAACAATGAAATTGGTAACAATGAAATTATCAGTTACAATGAAATTGGTAACAATGAAATTATCAGTTACAATGAACTCACTAATTACATCAGAGGTATTTATTAATTGCCAGTCGCTCTATACTCTTTAATAACACTCTCTTTTTCAAGAATCAAACCATAAGCAAACACATATAGTATACAAAAGAGGAATAAGAGATATAAGATAAGTATACGATTTAATATATATAAGCTTGGCAATAAAACTGTATGAAGATGGTATACTATTTATTATAAAAGCTCTTTAAACCCTACAGATTTACATTTCTATAAAACCTCTCCTTCTTATTAGAAGATGGCTTTCCACCTTCAGAAGAAGTTATCCTGTTATGGAACCTTCCCATGAAAGTATAAGGTGTCATCTATCACGACATGAAGGAAGAGAATTATCTATCAACAATTGTAAAGGAAGAAAAAGGAACCGTCGTCATATGTCAGGAAATTACGGAAAAGTTTATCTTGTGGGTTCTGGTCCCGGCGACCCTGAGCTTCTGACCCTGAAAGCCCGTCGGCTGATTGACAGTGCTGAAGTCATTATCTATGACCAGCTCCCTGGAAAAGTGATCCTGGACTCAATGCCGGAAAGCGCAGAGAAAATCGATGTGGGAAAATACGCGGGCAATCACACCATGACCCAGTCCGAAATCAATGAAGTGCTTGTGCAGAAGGCAAAGGAAGGCAAGATGGTGGTCCGGCTAAAAGGAGGGGACCCCTACGTCTTTGGAAGGGGAGGAGAAGAAGCTGAGGTGCTTGTAGCAGAAGGCATAGAGTTCGAAGTGGTGCCAGGGATTACCTCTGCAATTGCAGTGCCTGCATATGCAGGAATTCCCGTAACCCACAGGGAAAGCACGTCGATGGTCACCTTTATAACAGGGCACGAAGACCCCACAAAGGAAGAGAGTGGACTGGACTGGGAGACCCTGGCAAAGTTCAACGGGACCATTGTAATCTTTATGGGTGTAAAGATGCTCAGGCGAAATACTGCAGAGCTCATGAAGCACGGAAAGGACCCGAAAACCCCTGTTGCAGTCATAGAGAAAGGGACCCGACCTGACCAGCGGGTAACCGTTGGAACCATTGCAGATATCGCAGACCTGGCAGAAGAACGAAAAGTAAAGGCTCCTGCCATCACGGTTGTAGGAGACGTGGTCCGCCTGCACGATATCCTCGGAGAACAGTTAACGGGAGTGGAATTTTAACCCGACGAAATGACAGGAGAAGGGAACATGACAGAAGGAAAAAAGCCTGTCCTTGCAATCATGAGGCCGGAAAGTTACCGCGAAAAGTCTGAGGCACTTGCCAGAGAGTACGGCTTTGAGCCCATCTATGCCCCCATGATAAAGCTTGAAGGCATGAAAGACGAAGGATTTGAGCCCTTCATTCAGAGGGTCATTGACGGAACTTCGGATTACGTTGTTTTTACAAGCGCAAACGGGATAACTTTCACACTGGACAAGCTCACGGAAACTGAAAAGGAAAAATTCATCACAGCCCTGAAAAAGACCAGGGTAATAGCAATCGGCCCGAACACGGAGAAAGAGCTTGTAAAAATAGGGATTGAAGATTCTTTCCTGCCCGAAGATTACAGTTCCGAAGGAATTGTAGAAGCTCTCTGCCCTGAGGTAAAAGGGAAAACATTTGACCTTGCAAGAAGCGCTTTTGGGGCTAAGGTTTTGATAGAAGGCCTTGAAAAGTGCGGAGCAACAGTCTATGAGACTCATGTGTACACCCTCAACATCCCTGAAGGTGCAGCCCAAAAAGAGCTCATAGAACGCGCCCTCTCAGGAGAAGTGGATGCCTTTGCCTTTACAAGCTCAATGATGGTCAAAGGCTTTATGAAACATGCGGAAAAGCTGGGAGCAGGAGAGACCATAAAAGAGACTCTTGGCAAGGCTGTTGTAGGTGCCATCGGGACTCCTACAGGAAATACCCTGAAAAAACACGGGATCAATGCAGATGTAATCCCTGATGAGTTCACCTTCGAAGCCCTGATAAAGGCTATGAAAAAAGAGCTATGAACAGCCAGCTCTAAGGGTTATTCAAGAAATATTCTACAAGTATACTCAGAAATTTATGCCGGGAAAGCGCTCAGAATCTTTCCCGGTGAAGCCATCTGAGGTTTAACTCAAATTGTTTTGAGGACTGGCAAATAAAAGACCCACTAAAAATTTACCCATAAAAGCCGGTTCAAAAAACAATACTTAAAATTCTGGAAAACAATCTTAATTTTGACGGATCGACATGATAGGCATTTCAAAACTTTACTGCGGAACCGTGGAACCTTCTGATGCCCTTCGTTATGGAAGGGACTCAAAGAGGCTTCCCTCTCACCTACTGCAGTTTTCGAAAGATAAAAAACCGGTAGTAGTCTGGAACATGACCCGCCGATGCAACCTGAAATGCGTCCACTGTTATGCCCAGGCACAGGATGTGGAGTTCAAAAACGAACTTTCGACCGAAGAGGGAAAAGCCCTTATCGATGACCTTGCAGCTTTTGGCTCTCCTGTTATGCTCTTCTCCGGGGGCGAGCCCACGATGCGAAAAGACCTGCCGGAGCTTGCAGCCTACGCCAGAGAGAAGGGGATGAGGGCCGTAATCTCAACAAACGGGACTCTTATAGATAAACCCCTTGCAAAAAAGTTAAAAGAGGTCGGGCTTTCTTACGTCGGAATTTCCCTTGACGGCATAAGAGAGACAAATGACAGGTTCAGGGGCATGCAGGGAGCATTCGATGCAGCTCTAAGGGGCCTGCATAACTGCCAGGAAGAAGGCATAAAAGTGGGCTTGCGTTTTACCATCAACAAGCAAAACGTCAGGGACATCCCTGCAATCTTTGACCTCCTTGAGAAAGAAAAAATCCCGAGGATCTGCTTCTATCACCTTGTCTATGCAGGCAGAGGCTCGAAGATGGTAGATGAAGACCTTTCCCTCGAAGAGTCCAGACAGGCTGTAGACCTGATTATGGAAAGGACAAAGGAGCTGCACAAAAAAGGCTTCCCCGCAGAAGTCCTGACTGTGGACAACCACTGCGACGGTCCCTACCTCTATATTAAGCTCCTTGAAGAAAATCCGGAAAGGGCTGCCGAGGTATTCGAACTCCTCTCGATGAACCAGGGCAATTCCTCAGGAATAGGCATCGGATGCGTTTCCTGGGACGGCGCTGTACACGCAGACCAGTTCTGGAGACATCACTCTTTCGGGAATGTGAGGGAAAGGCCTTTCAGCGAGATCTGGACCGACCTGAGCGACGAACTGATGGCCGGGCTCAAGCACAGGAAGCCTCTTATTCAGGCCCGTGGAGACCGCTGTGCAAAGTGCAAATGGTTCGACGTCTGCAACGGAAACTTCAGAGTTCGAGCCGAAGCCGTTTACGGGGATGTATGGGCAGATGACCCTGCCTGCTACCTTACAAAAGAAGAAATAGGATACGATGAGGCCTGAAAACTTTTCAGGCTTATTCCCTTTATCGCTTTCTTTTTTCGGCACTTTTCTTAATCTCTCTTCAGTTTTTGTCTATTTCTTTACATCTGCCAACCTTAATCTCCCGGATTATTACTTCCTCGGATTATTACTTCCTCGGGTTATTACTCTTCCAGATTATTACTTCCAGATTATTACTCTTCCAGATTATTACTTTAACACTTAAATTTTCTTTTATAAATAGCCATTTATTCCCGCTGAATGCATATTTTAAGGAAAGGACATGCAGGAAATAAGTTGATGGGGGCAGAATAATACATGAAGCCGATCCATTTACTTCTAATAATTTCAGTTGCTTTTACAGTATTTTCAGGCTGCGTATCCGACAGAGGAGAACCGGGAGTCTATGACAACCAGACAGAGACTCTTTCTTATCAGGGTGAACAGTTAACCCCTATTGCACAGCAGCGCAACAATGCCATCAAAGGCACTCAGTATATTGAAAGGGAAAGTTACAGGCTGCAGGTTGATGGGCTTGTGGAAAACCCCCGAGATTTTACATATGAAGAAATAACCGGGTTACCTCAAACTTCAAAAGTTGTTGACCTTAACTGTGTAGAAGGCTGGGGTTTTACCGCAAAATGGACAGGGGTCCGGATAGCCGATCTCTTTGAAGAAGTGGGGGCTATGGAAAATGCAACAACGGCTATTTTTTACAGTGCCGACGGGTATTCCACTTCCCTTGATATGGACTATCTGCTGGAAAACGACATCATAATTGCTTATAAACTAAATGATGTAACCCTGCCGCCTGAAAGAGGGTTTCCCCTGCAGCTTGTGGCTGAAGGCAAATATGGATACAAATGGGTGAAATGGATAGTAAGAATTGAGCTCAGTGACTCACCTTACAGAGGGTACTGGGAGGAACGCGGGTACAATAACATAGCTGATGTCGGCGGACCTGCTTTTGAAAAGAGAGGGTAAAAATCCGTATTGAAACACCAATAATAATATAAGATACCCAGGCTATAGTATACTGTTGCCAGTATTGAAGAATCAAACCCAGAGATTCAAACCCTATTACTGGCTAAATTTGATTATTACAGGGTTTGATCATAACCGCCTTTTATTATTCTATCTTTATGAGAGCTACATTTCATGAGTGCTACGTTTCATGATCTGTATTTCATTGCAGTACTGTTTAAAGCAAGTACTGTTTAAAGCAAGAGATATGCGAGGCAAAGAATATAGTTGTTGAGATTGTTTCTGGAAAAGGGGGGTAATTTGAAGTGGCAAATAGCCATGTTAATACTTTGTACCCTGGGGACCCATTCAGGGACTGGCTTGTTGAAGAGGTTGTAGGACACCGGATTCGCGACAAAAAGTGTCTTGTGGATGTTATTAAGTACAATTCCTCTCACACAGTCTGCAGGTATCAGTTCAAAGGGGAACACTTCAGCGTGATGGCAAAATTTTTTGCAGAACCCACTGGGAAGCTGAAAGCTTACAACTCTTATAAAGGTATGATGAATGAATACCGGAACCTGAAAAAAGCAGCTTCGATAATAAATGTTGCAAAGCCTCTTGCAGTAAATAAAGATTTTAATTGTGCCCTTGTAACCGAACACATACCTGGAAAATCTCTGGGCTGGCACCTTAAACGCGAAGAGGACCTTTATGAAAAGCTTGCTGCGGTGGCTCATATGCTCAGGCAGCTGCATGATAATACACAGTCATCCACTTACAATAAAGAAAATGAGTTTAGAAACTATCATGACGTGCTGGACCACCTGAAACTGGATTACAGCACCAGGGAGACTTTCAACAAACTCCTTGGAGAATGGTGGTACAGTTCCTGGCTCGACCGGGAATACGGATGTATGGTTCACAGGGATGTTACTCCCTCCAATTATATTTTTTGCAAAGGAAAGCCCTATGCACTTGATTTTGAAAGTTCCTGGTTTGATGCACATCCTGTAAGAGACCTCGGAATTCTTACTGCGGAACTTAAGAACGAATTCGAATTGCACAAAGGAGGAGGCTGGAAAGCCGAGCCGTATATAGGGAACTTCCTCTGGGAGTACAGCCGCAGAGAAAAGGATTTTTTCTACATTACCAGAATTCTGCCTTTTTTCATGAGTATAGGGCTGCTTCGTTCGGCAAGGCTTCACCAGAGCGATTACAGGGATTACCTGATAAAAGAAGCACGTGAATGTTTAAGTGCAATTCATAGAGGGAATTAAGGAAATAGAGGAATGAAGAGTAAAATTAAGGAGATTGAAGGAAAAATTAAGGGGATTGAAGGTAGATAATGAGATTGAAGGAAAAATTAAGGGGATATGGGAGGCAAGAACATTTCCAGAGACCATGAATCGGAACCCAGCGAGGGCATTGTCACCTTTCTGGGTGCTCCTGCCGGAGCAGGGGAAGAGGTATTTGAAAGCTGTCAGATAAAAGGTGCTATTTTTGACTGCTATCAGACGCTTATCGATATCCACACCGAAGAACACAGGATCGAGACTTATGAGACTGTAAGCGCATGGCTTGCCTACCATGGGGTAAAAGTAAAGCCGGAAAAGCTGTGGGATACGTACATATTTAAGGTTCAGGAAAGGATGGAGGACTCAAAGGAGATATACCCTGAAGTCAGGGTGGAGGACATCTTTGCCGAGATCTGCAGGGAAAATTCGATCTGGAAAATCGATGAAAAACTCCTCGGAATTGAGACCTCAAGAGTCTTTCGAGCAGCTTCTATACGGAAACTCCGCCCCTTCCCTCAGAGCATAAAGCTAATTGAGCACTGCATAAACATCCCCAAGTGCATAATCTCCAACGGGCAGAGGGTTTTTTCCGAACTGGAACTCCGGTTTCTGGGGCTCTACGACTACTTTGATTTTGTTATTTTCTCGTCCGATGTGGGATACAAGAAACCTGACCTCAGGCTTTTTATGACCGCACTCAAAAGGATGGAACTCGAACTCGAACCCAAGTGTGTTATGTCCATAGGGGACTCTTACGAAAACGAGATACTTCCAGCCAGAAAACTCGGGATGCAGGCAATGACTATTGAAGAAGCCTGGGATTTTTACGGGCTGAAAGACTGATTTTTCAAAAACGTTCCCTCTCTTTTGCGGAGAGGTTTATTGTTTAGGCTCTTTGGCATACTCTATGGATTAAGATGATTTTCAATTCAAGACCGCTTTGGTTTTATGAGGATATTCACACAAAACAACGAAGAGCCATTGTTTACACTAATTCTGTTTCTTGTGGTCCCGGACCCATCTCCTGATATAATTAAAATATAAGAAAATGAAAGCTCCGGCTTTCTATCCCTTCCCATAAAGGGTTGTAACCAACATGCAGCCAGAGATAACTTCCCATTACCCTGTAAACTGTTTTTCAGTTCACGCTTAAAATAGCTCCCGCCCGGCTAATCTGGCAGCGTCTGCCAGAGAGAAACAAAAAAGAATTAAAGCCCCGCGTCTATCTGATTTTGCAATAATGTTCGCTCAAGAGAATGAGAGGTAGAAGAGGATTTAAGAGGGAAGACTATAGTTAATTTGAAGAGATGTATATATATTTATACCATATATGAGTATTTGCACAATGCCTATATACCATGACGCGCATCAAAATCTAAGTAGAGAAAGAATATACACAAGATCCAATATCTGACAAAATTCGATTAAATTCAAAAAAATCGAAGGAGAATCCCTATGCTCCAAAACGGAAAAATTAAAGGCATAATCTTTGACTGCTACAAAACCCTTATTGACATCAAAACAGACGAAAAAAGCCGGGAGACAAACGAGAGAGTGAGTCGCTGGCTGCTTTACCAGGGAGTGAAGATTGAACCTGATAGGCTCAGGGAAGAGTACAGGTGGAAAGTCGTGAGCAGGCTGGGAAATTCCGGACAGCAGTACCCAGATATCCGCATAGAAGAGATTTTTGCCGAGATCTGTGCAGAAAATGCTTTCAGGGAGATTGATTCTTACTGGCTTGGAATTGAAACTGCAAAGGTCTTCAGGACTGCATCCATAAGAAAACTGGAAGCTTACCCGCAAAGCCTCAGGTTGCTTGAAAAATATAGGAACATCCCTAAAGGTATTGTCTCAAACGCCCAGAGAGTCTTTACGGAGCAGGAACTGCGCTTCCTCGGCTTATACGACCGTTTCAACTTCGTGATCATGTCTTCGGACCACTGTATCAAAAAACCTGATACAAGGCTTTTCAAAATGGCTCTTGACCGCCTCGGGCTTGAGCCCTGGGAAGTGCTTTCAATCGGAGACACTCCGGAAAATGACATCTATGCACCTCAAAGCCTCGGAATGAATGCAATGCACATCCACAGCGCGTGGAAATACGCATAAGGGTATGAGAACACAAAAGAAAGCGTAAATTAGAAGAACTGTAACTTTTAATTTTTTTTATAACTTTTACGGCTGTTTATTCATTTGCTCCTTTTTTTGCTCGTTTTTTGTTTGCCGTTAGACTGACTGTTGATAAACAGTTGTAAATATATTTAGTTATGGGATCCGTTTTTCCGGGAAAAAAATACAATCAACAAAAACTAAACATATAATCTGACAATTCCTGCACAGTCAGAGATTTCCATAACATCCAAAACCAGATATATTTAAATAATCGCAAGCACTCTAAAACCCAAGAAATTCTTATACTTATTTCCCAATCATGGAGTGTCTTTATGACAGAATCGGAAATTCCAAAAGAATATAACGCAAACGAGGTTGAGGAAAAGTGGATGGAGAAGTGGAACCTCTCCATGTACCACTTCAACTGGGGAGAAGATACCCGCCCCCAGTATATTATTGATACCCCGCCTCCCTATCCTACAGGCAATTTTCACATCGGAAACGCGCTCAACTGGTGCTATATCGACTTTATAGCCAGATACAAACGCATGCAGGGATATAACGTAATGTTCCCCCAGGGCTGGGACTGCCACGGCCTGCCAACGGAAGTTAAGGTTGAAGAAATCCATGGCATTACGAAAAACCAGGTTCCCAGGGCGGAGTTCCGCAGGATGTGCAGGGAGCTTACGGGAGGAAACATCGACAAGATGCGCAAAACAATGCTGCGTCTGGGCTTTTCCGTGGACTGGAGCAACGAATTCGTTACCATGGAGCCTTCATACTTTGTAAAGACACAGAAGTCCTTTGTCAGGATGTACAACGGCGGGCATATTTATCACGAAGACCACCCTGTCAACTGGTGCCCCCGCTGTGAAACTGCCATTGCTTTTGCAGAAGTAGAGTATGATGCCGGGCAAACGAAACTTAACTTTGTCCACTTTGATAAGGTAGATATCGCAACTACAAGGCCAGAACTGATGGCAGCCTGTGTTGCCGTGGCCGTAAGCCCCAAAGATGAACGCTACAAAGCATACGTAGGGCAGACCCTCACAGTACCTATCTTCGGGCAGAAAGTGCCACTGATTGCAGACGAAGCTGTTGAGCCTGAATTCGGGACCGGCGCTGTTATGATCTGTACCTTCGGGGACAAGCAGGACGTGCGCTGGTGGTTAAAGTATGGACTGCCTCTGGTAAAAGCCATCGACAAACAGGGCAAGATGACAAAAGCAGCAGGCAAATATGAGGGAATGAGCCTGACCGAATGCAGGGAAGCTGTAATTGCAGACCTGAAAGCCGGGAGTTTCCTCTATGACCAGAAACCCCTTGATCAGAATGTAGGGCTCTGCTGGCGCTGCGACACTCCTATTGAAATCCTTTCCGAGCCCCAGTGGTTCGTAAAAATCAACCCTGAGGGCATCCTGAAAGCTGCAGATGAGATAAAATGGTACCCTGAATATATGAAAGTCAGGCTCCAGAACTGGACAGGCACGATGGAATGGGACTGGTGTATCTCCAGGCAGAGGATCTTTGCAACCCCGATTCCCATCTGGTACTGCAAAAAGTGCGGAGAGGTCATGATTGCCGAAGAGAGCTGGCTCCCGATCGACCCCAACGAAAATGCACCAAAAAGAGCCTGTGCCTGCGGTTCAACTGAGTTTGAACCTGAGACAGATGTGCTGGACACCTGGATGGACTCCTCGATCACTGCCCTGCACGTCTCGGGCTGGGAAAGCGAACACGAGCTCCGCCTGCCTGCACAGATCCGCCCTCAGGGACATGACATTATAAGAACCTGGGCTTTCTACACAATTCTGAGGAGCCTGGCTCTTGAAGGCATGAGGCCCTGGGATTCAATAGTGATCAACGGGATGGTACTCGGGCCTGATGGGCATAAGATGAGCAAGTCTCTCGGAAACGTAATCTCTCCAGAAGAAGTGACTGCACAGCACAGTGCTGATGCTTTCAGACAGTGGGGTGCTGTTGGAGGTTCCGCAGGCTCTGACGTAATGTTCCGCTGGAAAGACGTGGTTTCAGCATCTCGTTTCCTGCAGAAGATGTGGAGCATCTACCGATTCTCGATGTCCCACTTAAAGGACTTCGGGCCTGAAGATGCTGAAAACTTCCCCCTGGATTCTCTCCTTACAATCGACAGGTGGCTCCTGAGCAAGCTTAACAGGCTTGTGGACACTGCCACAACGGAGCTTGATGGATACCAGTTTGATTCCACATTCAAGGCTATAAGGGGCTTTGCATGGGAGGTCCTTGCAGATAACTACCTGGAACTTGTGAAAGGCAGGCTCTACGGTGAAGATACGGAGGGCAGGAAAGCAGCCCGGTATGTACTTTACACAACAACTAAGACCCTCTCCCTTCTGCTTGCTCCGTTCATACCTTTCTTTGCAGAAGAAATGTACTCCAGGTTCAGCAATGAAAGTGTGCATATACAGGCCTGGCCTGCAGTCAATGAAAGCCTGATAAGCGAAGAAGCTGAAGCCGCAGGCGAAATGATCAAAGAGATCACAGGTGAGGTCCGCAGGTATAAATCAGACCTGGGAATGGCTCTGAACTCTCCTCTGAAAAAAATAGAGATCTACAATGCAAGGATCGATACAGGGGATATTGCAGGGGCTACGAACTCAGAAGTGGAACTTATGGAAGGTGCTCCTTCATTTGAGTATGTGCCTGTAGAGGTAAAGCCCAATATGGGTTTCCTGGGCCCGCGCTTCAGAAAAGATGCCGGGGCCGTTGTGAAAGCTCTTCAGGCAGAAGACCCTGCTGCAGTTGAGGCTCAGGTAGCTTCAGGAAAAATAACCGTTACTGTAAACGGCGAAGCAATAGAACTCGAACCCGCAGCAGTTGAAGTCCGGAAAGAAGTAATCTCCGGAGGCCGTGAGGTAGAAGTTCTTGATGTAAAAGGCGCAGTAGTCTTAATTGTCAGGTAAGCTTCGGCACCCGAGTTGCGGGATCACAGGAAATCTGAGATTTCCAGGGAGTTGCACTGCAAGTGCAACAGCCCGCAGTCCTTTTCGCTCGCTCAAGAGGACTAATTTATGGATTAGAGCAGTGAAAAAGAAGAAAACAGGTAAATAATAACCTGTGACTTCTTTTCCTTCTTTTTATTACTTATTCCTGCTTTCAGGGCGTCTTTTTTGATGGATCTCCAGAAAATCTGTGGAGGCAGTTTATATCTGCTTGAATTGGAAAGGCGTGCTTCAGGGTTAAGAATGGCATTTATCTGGTTGACAGGCTCCCGTCCATGTGCGGCGCGGGAAAAGAAAACTGAAAGATTCTCTACGGCTTCCGGTATAGATAAAACAATTAATCAGAACCAACCTGATTTTAAAAGATTATAATGCTCAAGGAGAATTATAGAAAGAGATGAGAGAATAGTAGGAGAGAAAATATAAAGAAAGAGGATTTCAATTAACCTTCAATTCCACCAGCTTCCGAATGATTTACAGAAAGATTGGAATTTACACACGGATTTTGATTTTTCAGGTCTTTTGAAATCCTCAGAACATATTTTATACCTGCGTTTGCCTCTTTACCAGCATCAGAGAAAAAGAGAGGATAAGAAGCGCTGCATAGAACATTACACCGGAATCAAATCTGTTATACAATGACAGCCATGTGTATACGAGCATTGATCCTGAAAACACTGCTAAAACTATAAGTCCGACATATTTTGCATCTACCATTTTTCATCACTCACTTTGCTTATTATTGTACAATTTATTTTTGTTATATAAGTTAGAATCTCAGTTTGAGTACTGGAAATTTGCTATCAGTATCGTAATAAACCGTTGATAAATTATGATTTTGAATATCGCCCTTGTTTTTTCAGATCCCTGAGAATACCTTCAAGGTCGGATTTCATCAGCTTCAAATCCAGATCTTCTCCTTGCATATCATCCATGAAATTGACCTTTTTCTCTTTAGAAATTACGATTTCCTTCTTAAGTGAGTCTAATAGACTGTCACTTTCATCACCAAACTTTATTACTGTCGAATTGTCATCAAATGAGAAGCTACCTTCATCAGGTTCATTATCCAGTCCCTCAATTTTAATATCAAATTCATTTCCATCGAACATTAAGTCATTATCAAGTGATTCACCAAGTTCTGAAGCCATCTCACCAAAAAACGGATCTGCCGTATTAGCTTCAGGAATATTGCTTTTTAAAGTGCCTGTAGTAGACATTTTGATTAGAAGGTCATCATCAAAATCTAATTCGTCTTTTTTGGATTCGACTACTTTCTCTAGATTATTGACATGATTCGTTACACTAAATTTTGAATTTGTTTCCTTTTTATTTGTTTCCTTATTATCAGATAAGGAAACAAATTTTCCTTCATCATGTTTATTCCTTCGAGGTAAAGTGGATGAAACAGATGAAATTTTATTTTTGAAGTTAATAAAAAGTTTCCGACCAGCATCTTTTGCTTTAAGGAATATTGTTTCCACTTTTTCAAGATACTTTTTGCTGGAGTTACCATGGATTAAGCGGGATTTTTTCTGGACTGAACTGGACATTTTCAGACTTGAACCTGATCTTTTCGGGATAAAGCTGCTAATTTTTTTGCAATACTCAGAAAAATGCTTCAAGCCCTCCGAACTGAAAGTTGTTATTTTCTGGTTCAGGTTCGAAAAAAACTTAAACTCCTCTAGATCGAATGAGGCTCCGCCTTTACTTTTATACATATCGTAGAGAGTTGTTGTCCCCATAACAACCAGAGTTACAAAAATACCTATGAAGATCGTAAAATTGGTCTCGTATATGGTTATTAAATCCATATTCATATGCCTCCTGCAAGACTATCAAGTGCTCCATTAAATGAAAAGGCCATTTCCACTAAAGGAGGAGTTATAATCATCAGTACCCCTGAAAGGATACATATAGAGATACCGTAATAAATTGCTAAGTACATTGGTCCCCCTTTTACGGCAACAATTGCTAATATGTTAGCAACCGTTAGAATAATAATAACTACTATAACAAATTGATTAAGTAAATCGATAGGAACTCCGCCAAATATGCCTAAATTCATGCTACCCATACCGGTAGGTAGACCTGAAAGTTCTGAGTCAGTAACATCAAACTGGGCAAAAAGAGATGATATGATAGTAGAAAAGATCGTCAGGATCTGGCCGATAAAAAGAAGAAGGGCAACCATTGCTACATGCAGAGGTATGACAAGACTGGTAAATCCTTTGGATATGCGTTCCCTTTTCATTCTTAAAAGAACCAGTTCAAGGTTGGATGAGCTCACAAGCTCTCCTACCACTTCTGCATTACCCCCGAAATTTACAGCATCTACAAAAACATTTGAAAATTTGTATATCAAATAGCTGCCCGTCTCTCCGACAAATCTTTCCCAGCACAGCGTAGGATCCAGCCCTGTTGCCAGTTTCTTGTAGAGCTCCTGACTCATGTCTTTGAGCTCTCCAAGGTTTTTTGGATCGATCTTTAGAAGGGCTTTTGGAACTGTCAGCCCGGAACCACTTATAATAGACCCTAAGCTACTTATAAAAGTGGTATAACATTCATCCCTTTTGTTAATTTTTTCAATATCTCTATTTGCCGCAATTCCGACAGGCATCATAATAACTCCTGCAAGAATCATTCCGACTCCTTTAATATCAATGAAAAACTCAGGTGAACCGATAAAAGTCGGTATAATGGTGAATATTATAACAGCCAGAGTGGATAGAACAAGTGTAAGAGGAATCCACTTATGAATGAATACCTGCTCTTTTGATTTTACACTTAAACTATGGACTTTAGAATCTTTAGGAGAGGATGAAAAAAGTAATCCTACCCCAAGAAACGCCATAAAAAATACAATAACCATTGTGGAGTAAAGCGTATCCGCCGGGTCACCAATATTATATAAAATTACTGAAAGTAATATAATTATAGCTACAAGGGATGTAGAGACAAGCAATGCTGTGTAAGCGTTTGACCATTCTTTAGTGGTTTCAAGGTCTCTTTCGAACTCATCTTTTCTTTTTGTTTTAAATAATTTCCATTCTTTGGTTAGAAATTCATTATCAGGTTCTCCTGCAGCTATAGCGTTTGATAACCTGTTCAGAAGTTCCCGCAGTCTATCGTGAGTTACTTTTGTGGATATGATTTCACATGCATTGGCATAATCATAATGCCAGTTCAGAGCCAGTTCTTTAATCTGATTAAAATATTTACTTGGACAATATTCTTTCTTATCAGATATGCTTGTGAATATTTTGTCTCTTGTTAGATTAGCAGTTGAGATTGAAGCCATATAAGTAAGAGTAAAAAGCAGATCGTTACTCATATAGAGTTCTTTCTTGTAACGTCTGAGTTTAAGAGAAAACCAGTCTAAAATAGGTTGTAAATTAGACTTTTTGTTGAAAATGTTTTTTACCCTATAGATTCCCATCTAAACCACCATTTAGAATTGAATCCTCAGAATACCATGTTTCGTAATCTTTGCGACCGTATTGAAAAAGTCGTAATAATTTACAATTCCTTCATTGTTTAATCTCTCCAGTATTTTTGCTCTTTTTTCAATTTCATCATAAATTGCTTTCTTTTTCTTACCAGGAATTCCAAGCCTTGTAGCAATTTTATTTTCAAGGATATATGAACTTCCCAGAGCACTGAAAATAAATGAATCGGTAACAGGATCCCAGGAAAAGGCTTCAATGAATGAAATTCCACCCTTATCAGGATTGTATCCGAGAACCTCATTTATACTGAGGACTCTTCTCACAAGTTTGCCATCCGGTCTCCGGACCGCAGATTGGATAATGACAAAGTTGAGGTTATCCACGTACGTTTTAGGAATGTTTATAGGGTCAGCGGTAAGTCTCTGGATCAATTTTTCTACGTTTGCAGCGTGGAAGGTTGACATGACAGGGTGCCCGGTCTGCATCGCCTGGAATGCGACGTTTCCTTCAACTCCTCGGATTTCTCCTACAAGGATGTAATTTGGCCTCTGCCTCAATGCTGCTTTGAGGAGGTCGAACATTGTAACATCCGAACCGCTACCTTCTCCTACTCCTCCGCCCCTTGTACTTCCTCTTGTTGTTTCTCTGGTCCAGTTTTTATGAGGAATCTGCAGTTCAGGCGTATCTTCAATTGAAACCAGTTTAGAATCAGGGTTTATAAATGCTGTAATACCATTCAACGTAGTTGTTTTTCCACTCGCGGTTTCACCGCATATAAAGCCGCTCATTCCCTCAGAGATAAGAATCCACAGGTAAGCTGCCATCCTGTAATCCAGGGTTCCGCCTTTTATAACCTGAAGAATACTGAATGGAATGTCAGCGAATTTTCGTATGGTGAAATTACTCCCGTTTTTACTGATATCATCCCCAAAAACAATATTAATTCTTGACCCGTCCGGGAGTGTGGAGTCCACTATGGGGTTTTTGAAAGTGATGGGTTTTCCGATCCTCTCTGCAAGCCTGATAATATATTTATTGAGTGCATCATTGTCATTAAATTCAATAACGCTCCTCAGACCCTTGAAAACCTTGTGTTCAATGAAGATGGGCCCCAGACCATTGCATGTTATATCCTCAATATGACTGTCATTTATATATGGATCAAGGAAACCCACGCCGATTTTGTCCCTGAGAACTGAGTATTTCAGCGCTTCATAATGCTCTTTTGTGATGTACATCTGATTTTTATCCGGATCATCCTTAACTGGAAATAATCTGGACCCGAATAGTTTTTTGACCCCGGAAGTAGAATTGTCAACCGGCTTTTTATTGCCTATTATGCAAATAGCTTCTAAGGATTCTTTCAGTATCCTTTCTTTTTCGTCTAAATTTTCAGGATCAAACTCAATCCCTGTAAGGTAATCTACAAGTTTGATTTCTACTTCTTTAATGAGCCGCCCAACTCCGGTAAGAAGTATAGGTTCAATAGGAATATAGAAATTCCTTACGTCGTTTTTGTTTGGATAAATGTGAACATATATCTGGTCGTTGACCTTGTATATCAGATTGGGGTCCTCTATATCACCGTGTTTTGATTCAAGCTTAGAAACATATCTGGGTATACCCATTGTATCTATGGGCAGGATATGCAAGTACTCCAGAAGATGAAGGTTGATTTCAACCTCCTTTTTCATTTCCGGAGGGAGAAGTTTGTAAAGGTTACAGGTTTTCAGGTTTGAATGGTCATGTCCGTCATATTTTTTTGGTTTAAACGGAAAATTTGTATATACTCCTGCATTAAGTGCACGACCATCTTCAATACTCAGCTTCTCTTCAATACTCAGCTTATCCTCAATAATATCCATGTCAACCCCCTAAGTGGACAGTTACGTTAAAAAAAATTATACTCTTGCCTGTGATATTGGAATTATCTTTAAACCGAATCCAGGCTGGACTTCAAAACTCACTATATTTCCTGTGCTTTTCTTAGCACCTCTTATTTTGGAGACTTCCATAACGCTAATATAGCGATCAGTGAGCTGTTCCTTTCTCAGAAATAGGTGACAATCGCATGAAGACCGAATTCTAACAAGTGTGTCCTCTTTGAAAGCGTGTTGATGCAAAGTAATGAAGATTGTGTACCCTTTATCACACAAATTTTTCAAACTTGTGAGGAATCCAAGTATGTCATCCTCATCAGAGTAAGTAGTAAACATTGTGAGGGAGTCAATTATAATGACTCGTTCTTTGACACTTTTAATATGATTTATAACAAGGTGCAGGGTCCCTTTCATTTGATCGGAAGTCCATTCAACCCCGTCAAGATGAACCGGAAAAATCCTGAAATAGCCCCAGGTGTAAAAATCCGAGATATCGAGGCTCAGACTGTCCATTTGCGCCAGCATGCTTTTAATGGTATTCTCGGTTGAATAATATGCTATCCTGTAAAGTTGATTCAATCCGCCATACACCATTTGTTGGCAAAATACACTCTTCCCGGTATCGTTTTCGCCTTCAATGAGCACAAGAGAACCTATAGGGATACCCTCACCTAATTTTTTATCAATTTCATCATTGCCACTTGAAATAATATTCTTTTTTTCCTCTGTTTGTCCCATTTTATTCACCTGCCACATGTTCTGCGGAAGAGACGATACCATTTTCAGTGATAGTTTTTACAATAAAACTGTCATTGGATTCAAGATCAACTAATAATTCAACGTTAATACTTTCATGCGGGTCCAGAATACCGGGATTTAGTATCTCTTTATTAGAGGTCATGTTGTACTGAGATTTATTCAAATAGGACACCGTACCATTTTTAACTAAGATAACATCCCAGAGACCGGGGTAGATTAATTTGGTTTCACCTGTATTTACAACTGTGAAACTGGTAAGATTTGTTGAAACGTTAAACCGTATATTTTGTATTTCAATACTGGTATGAAGCCTATCCATAGTTGTTTCATGAATTGCTACGTATCCGTCATAAGAAGATTCGAGAAGATTACTGGTCCCCATTGTTACAGTACCTGCTACAACAAGAATCGTTCCAACTACAAAGAACGCTACGATTACTGTATCAAGGCCCATGATATCACTTTGAGAATGTATCTGATGTTGATACCCCATTATAAAGGAAAAAGGTAATTTGATAAATATCACTTGGCAGAGAGTCAAGACTTATTGCTGCCTTAATAGTTTCTCCACGATCCCAGGTATCTCCGTCTCCATTTTCAAAAGTATATTCCCATGAAGGAGTCGAATTGGATTCAAATCCGGGGTTCCAGTAGTTTGAAGAAGAAAGAATGAAGACGTCACAGTATTGTAGCTTTGAAAGGGGTATATTTGATGACCCGACATTTTTTATCCAGACGGAAACATTGTTATCTTCAGGATAAATAAATATGATATCGAGATCTGTTTTAAACTGATCTTCCATATTATGTGCAACGGAATTATAAGATTCGGATAGACCATATACAGAAGGAAGAATGGCATTAACAAAAGTCACTGCAGCTATAACACTCACCATTACGAGTATTGCTGAAGTTATGACTTCCTTTGCCATGCGTTCTTCACCATATCAGTTTCATTCAGGACATGACCCAGTATTTTGGAGTCAAGAGAAAGATCTTCGGGATAAAGTATATGATAAAGTCTATAAAGGTCCACTACTGCACCATCAAGGTTGTTGTTTTTGACCAGGATCTCAATGACTTTAAGAATAATCTCCTTAATATCACCGGGAATATATCCTAAGAGAGAGAATACTTCAATTAATTCCTTTATGGCCTCATTGTCATATTTCTCCACCATGTCCTTGCTCCAGACAATAGTATTGTAAAAGGCCAGGGGATCAATAAGTTTAGAGTCATTCCTCTTAGGCAGTTTTTGAGCAGATTGCTTCATATCTTCAAAAGGACTCTTATGGACCTGCTCCATTAATTCCAGATCTGTATCATCAGACTCATTTTCTTTTGTTTCTTCTTTGTCCCCATCATCAATAGGCCTGGGATTTACTATGGCACCGGAGATATTAGCAATACCCTGAATATTCTGGAAAGGGTTTTCAAGAACACTCATCGTTTCCCTTATGTCCATAAGGAGATTTTTGATAGAGCCTTTGATCTCAGTTACCTCTTCTTCAAGATTTGCAACTTTGGATTCTATAGTGTCGCTCTCAGCGGTAGCTACAATTTTATCAATCATAGACTGGTCAAAGGATTCCCCACTCATCATATCACCAAAACTATAGCATTAAAAAATTAAAATAATGGCACTCAGGAGAGTGTCATTATTACTTCAATTTTAGACGAGAGTCATAATTGCACTGATTGATGGAGGTGCCGTCCTGTGAATAGTATAGGTTGCTCCCTGGGGTGGTTTGATTTCAAACTGGAACGCTTCGTTAGGCCCTATATGGAAATCAGACGCATTGATGTCTATTTCGAACTTCTCAAACATGTCCAGGAGGTCATCGTTATTTTCACCACTGTTGAACTTATTATTAATAGTGAATCCGTTGTTAAGTTTCAAATCAGTTGGTGCTACGCTTGGAGAGGAAAAAACTATAAGAGTTTTGTTAATATCAACAGATGAACCGCCTGAAGTCAACTGCAGGAACATAGTGATATTGTTAATTTCGTGACTGGTAGTGTTACCTTTTGCGATTAAGTCTCCACTCAGTTCAACACTGCTGCTTGCCTGCTGTACACCGGTGTGTACAACTTCCTGGCTCTTTTGAGTTGTATAGAAACCTGCTCCAAGCATGACATAGCTGAAAACTGCAGCCACGACCACGAAGGCCACCAGTACAATTGCAGCCTCAAGACCGGTAAATCCTTTTTCATCTTTTACAAATTTATTCCACATGCCAGATCACCTCAGTAAACTGTATAATATTGCCCGTTGGTAATTGAAGCAGGCATTGTTCTTTCAAGAATAAGGACTGCACCTTCTGGCGGTTTTACCTCAATCTTGATCTTTTCATTTACACCTGGCCCTGTAGTGACAAGATCATTAGTAGGAGTATCTGACAGATCGAGTGTAACCCTATACTTTTCCCCCTTTTCGACCAAGTTAAGTGCATTAGATCCAGAGTCGATAACTACGGAATAATCCCAGGCATTGGCAGTATCATTGTATGCCTGTGTATTATAGTCGTCAATATCTGTGTAGGTAATTATTGTTTTATTGAGGTCTACAGCAGTTCCACCGGCAGTGTTCGTAATATAAAACGTTATCTCGCCTATTTTAGAACTTGCTCCTCCTTTTACAATTACATCTCCGGAAGGTGCAAGGCTGCTGCTTGCCTGGGCAACACCTGTGTGCACGACTTCCTGGCTTTTCTGGGTTGTATAGAACCCCGCTCCCAACATGACGTAACTGAACACTGCAGCTACGACTACGAAGGCTACCAGCACAATTGCCGCTTCAAGCCCCGTAAACCCTTTTTCATCTTTTATTAATCGATTCCACATTATAATTCACCATAATATATTGTGACTATTATAACAGCAAATATAATATCAGACTATGTTATAAATGTTTCGGCAGTTAGAGGGTTAACTTTATATAAAATTTAATAGAATACGGAGGCGATTTGAAAGGATTTCAGTGTGGAAAAGATGGTTGCAGGATATTTTTTGTTGAAGAGTTTTAATAATAATTAAGTCTATTGAAACCGTTTTTAAAAAAAATTATACATTTTAAGGAAGAATGGCATGTTTACCAATTAGTCTTGATACGAACATATATTAAGGAAAAACATAAGAGTATTATTTAGCATGTTTTTGGTCAAAAAAATTAAAGAGTGTAACACCCACTGATTAAATAATATATAAACTCCCTCTTTGTAAGTCAGTTGAAGAGTCTTCTGATTCTATTTTTTCAATAATGCCGCGACATATCGTCAAAAATTCAATAATTTTAGAAGAACAAAGGAATATTGTCGCAGATATCCCCACACATATGAACACTTGAATCCCCGGGGAAAAGTGCTATTACGGATCGTGTGAAATACAAACCGTAGAGAAGAATATGAATTTTAGTATAAGGGTTCTCACAATGCCAGAGTTTTGGAAAAACAATTTTAACAGATAAATAAGAAGAAAATGAAATTAGGATAAAGGAAATTATGCCAAACAATTTCCTCTACCATTAGAGAAAAAAATAAATGTAGAAGTAATTGGCTAAATCCAGAGTTATACCGCTGTAGAAATATAAATGACCAGTTATACTTTTTTGAAAACTTTCTCTTTCACACTGACAGGAGTAAACAGGCCCCTTATTTCAACGGGTAAAGTCTCGGACTTGCCAATAATCAGATAGCCGTCATCTGAAAGAGAATTATAAAAATCATTTAACATTTTTATTTTTTGGCTCTCATTGAAATATATCATAACATTTCTGCAGAATACGGCATCAAAATGTTTTGAAATTGGAGGTTCACTGGTCAGGTCATGTTTTTGAAATCGGATCGATAGTTTTGGGATGCTTCTGATCTTAAAACCTTCCCCTGCAGGCTCAAAATACTTTTTTATAAGGGAAGAGTCCAGATTTTTTATTTGCTCTTTACTGTATATTCCCTGTGAAGCATGCTTCAGGCATTTTTCGTCAATATCCGTTGCATAGATGGAGACACTCCAATCTTCCGGCAAAACGTCTTTTGAGCAAATACCAATTGAATACGGTTCCTCTCCATTAGAACAGGCTGCACTCCATAACCTGACGAGGTTGCTTTTAGATTTTTGTTTCCTTTCCATTATGTCGGGCAATATTTCTTCCCGGAAAAACATAAATGGCGTTTTGTCCCGCATAAACTCGGTAACGTTTACTGTAAGTGCGTTTATAACCTCCTTCATCTCATTTTGATTTTTCTCCAGGAGTCCTGTATACGTTGTGTAGTTATCTGCACCTACAGCCTTCATTCTCAGGTCAATTCTTCTCCTAAGATAACTGTCTCTGTACCCGGCCAGAATAATGCCTGATGATTTCGAAATTTTTCGTACAAGAAAGTTAAAGTCGTCATCAATATTTACAACCACAGTACATCCCCTTTAGTAGGTTTAACGATCATACTTCCGTCCACAGGATTGAAGATAACGCTTCTACCGACTTCCCCACCCACATCTTTTGCCAGAATCGGGATATTTTTTTTAATCAAAGTTTCTTCAACGGATATTGCATTTCGATTACCAATTTTGAGGATATCCAGGCTCATATGCTTAAAAACCTGGGCTCCTCCTGCAAACTTTGCAGTAATCCTGCTTTTTCTCGCCCCCATTTTTATCATGTCTTCAAACATTTTTTCTATGGCTGTTTCGGCATACTTGGTTTCGCCGTTATTTGAAGCCCCGGGAAGCAGCACATGTGCTATTCCGCATATACCTGTAGAAACGTCAGAAAGAATAACGCCAATACAGGAGCCCAGTCCCATTACTTTTAAGAGGACATTTTTCCCAATCTTATATTCCCCTATCCCGGCAGACAGTTCTCCGTCCAGGCTTTTAATGTTCAAATTTGATTTAGTGCCCATCATGTAACTTTTTGCACCATTAATCATGTCACATGATCGGCAAGAATCCTGAGATGAGCAGGTATTTGAAAGTGAACAAAAAGATTTTAGCAGTACATCCCCGCTGGTTAAAAAAACCGCTTTCCCACTTTCATTCGAGACGAATAAAATATCACTGCTCATAATTGTCCCAGAATTTTCATCATATCATCAAGCACACTGGGTTCCGGAAGCATGGCTAAATAAATTTCTACATCTGGATCAGAACTGAGAGAGGTCTCAAATAGAATTATATGGTCATTCTTCTCAGCCATTTGCGAAACTACTGAATCAATGACTGCCGTAGGTACATCTACTGCGAAATTTGGAGGGGACGGGAGCAATATGATGTCCATAAAATCAGCTGATGCATCACAAAAAGAAGAGGAGAGTATATTCCCGACCTCCATAATTGTGGACGCATACATTTCCTCATCCAGCTCTTCCATACCAAATAAATCACCTGCAATTTTTCTTGCAGACTTTTCAGGAAACATAATGTATAGATATCCGGACCTGTGTTCTTCGAGGTCCTGCAGTGCTATAACTACCCCTGCAACAACATCGTTAATGAATTCACTGGAGAGATTTTTAATTTCTCCTATCTTGACCTCCGGAACTGAGAAGTAGACATCTTTATTAAGTAGTGTGGAAAGAGAAGTCGCAGCATGCCCGGTCCCAATATTCCCGAGTTCCTTTAGAATATCCAGTTCCACTTCACTAAGATTTTTTAGATCAGTCATCAATATCACCTTTTATAAGCATTGAAACATCTATGATCGGTATTACACGCCCATCTCCCAGTATTGTGGCACCAATAAATCCTTTTGAATTTGAGAAAATATTTCCCAGTGGTTTAATAACAATTTCCTGCTGGTCTATAATTGAATCAACTATAAGGCCAATTTCTTCATTTTCTTTTTCAACAATTATGGCAATTTCGTTATCTAATTTTTCACAGGTTACATTGAAAATTTCTTTTAACTCAACCGTTGGTATCAGCTTGTCCCTTATATAAAGCACAGGGGTTTCTTTAACAAGCTTATAATCACTGCTGTCAACACTCAGAGCTTTCACAACGTTAGAAATCGGGATCGCGTATGTTTCAGACCCGACCTCCACTAAAAGAGATTTTATTATAGCGACTGTGGGAGGCAGATCAATTCTGATTCTGGTAAACTCTCCCTTCTTTGAATATACCCTGACCTTTCCCCCCAGTTTTTCAACAGTAGTTTTTACTACATCCATGCCCACACCCCGGCCGGAGATCTCTGTTGGAGTGTCCTTTGTCGAAAAACCCGGGGCAAAAATGATCATCCGGATTTCTTCTTCACTGAGGTTTTCTACATCAAATGACGAGAATAGTCCCTTCTCAACAGCTTTCTTTTTTAAGATTTCAACATCTATGCCTTTGCCGTTATCTTCGATCTCTATTATTACGTTGTTTTTTTCTCTTCTAGCTGAGAGTTTTATGTGTCCAACTTCGTTTTTCCCGGCTTTTTCCCGCTCTTCGGGATATTCGATACCGTGGTCAACGGCATTTCTCACAAGATGGACCAGAGGATCGCTAATTTCATCTAAAATCGTCCTGTCTAATTCGGTATCCTGCCCTTCAATTTCAAACTCGACATTTTTGTTGAATTTTCTACTTAGATCCCTTACCATGCGCGGAAACTTACTGAATATCCTCTCAATTTTTACCATCCTTATTCTCATCACTTCATCTTGCAGGCTTGAAATTGATTTATCCAGAGTCCCGGTTGCTTCCTCCAGTTCAGGTAAGTTGTATTCCTGAGATATCTGAAGCAGACGTCCTTTGTTAATAACAAGTTCGCCAACAAGATTCATTATATTATCAAGATTGGAGGTCCTAACCCGGATAGTTTCCTGTCTTTTTGTTTCCAGAGGCACTTTTGCGGATGTTGCCGATTCAGATAAGTGATTGATTGAGTCTTTTTCCGATTCACCGGTTTCCTGGATCTCCTGTGACTTTAATCCCTGAGTAGAGATATTTTCAGAGTCCTCTGCCGGAGATTGGGCTTTATCTAATTGCAGCTCTTGATAAGGAATACTCTTATCAGAAATACACTTATCAGGAATGTCCTTATCAGAAATACACTTATCAGGAATGTCCTTATCAGAAATACACTTATCAGGAATACACTTATCAGGAATACACTTATCAGGAATATCCTTATCAGAAATACACTTATCAGGAATATCCTTATCAGAAATACACTTATCAGAAATACACTTATCAGGAATATCCTTATCAGAAATACACTTATCAGGAATACCCTTATCAAAAGTTTTTCCAGAACCTGGCTCTAAAATCCGAGCTTCGTTCAGTTGCACCTCTTGATCAGGAATTGCAGGATTTATTCCGGAGTCTTTTTCTAAGACCCGGACTTCCTGTGACTTTGGACCGTCAGTAGAGGAGTCCTTGCATTTTTTCCTTGGAAGTATTCCAGCGTATTCTGTTATTTTGAAACAGTTTATTGATTTACTAATTCTGTTTAAAATGCAACGTAGTCTTGCTGCCAAACTGTACATATAGGAGTGAAGTGTATTTGATTTGTTTGTGGCTGAAACAGCTGTTGCTTCAGGCACCGTAACTGGAGTTGAGGGGGAATCTGGTTGAGATTCTACTGAGAAACTATTACATTTAATTTCTTCATTACAGGCAATATTAAGCGGTTTAATTTCAGAAATATTAAATTGTTCAATTTCTGAAATTCTATCCATTAACTCTTCAACCTCATCACTTTCTCCTGAAAGGAAAACTTTAAAGTGACCATCAAAGCTGTTATCCATCTCATTTTCATCGGGATCGATTTTAGCTAATTTACTTATATCTTTGAGAGATTCTATGATCAATGTTGCTCTCAAACCCTTCATTACACAGTCTTTATCAAGGGTTACATCCAGGACAAGATTGCAGGCATCCAGATTGCAGGCATCCGGATTGCAGGGAACCTCATTTTCCATTTTGGATGGGATACAGGATTGAGATTCTACTGAGAGAGAGCTTTTACATTTAATTTCTTCATTACAGGCAATATTAAGTGGTTTAATTTCAGAAAGATTAAACTGTTCAATTTCCGAAATTTTATCCATAATTTCTTCAACCTTATTGCGGTCTCCTGAAATGAACATTTTAAAGTGACCATCGAAGCTGTTATCCATCTCATTTTCATCGGGATCTATTTTAGCTAATTTGCTTATATCCCTGAGAGATTCTATGATCAATGCTGCTCTCAAACCCTTCATTACACAGTCTTTAGAAAGGACTACATCCAGAACAAGATTGTAGTCATCAGGATTGCAGGTAACTTCATTTTCCTGTTTGTCATGGCATTCAGAGTTTGAAGAGGTATTGTCATCTGATTGCTGTATGGACATTGTTTTAGGAGATAAGACCTTATTTTCCACGGGATTTTGGATACAAAGAGACCCCTGTCCACCAGTCATCATTTTTTCGTAAGTTTCAAATGCGTTCAGAAGATCTTCTATTTTTACATTATCATTATCTGCGCTTTCTATTTGCTTAACAATTTCCATGATTCGGTCAACTGTTGAAAGCAGAATGTCAACCAGCTCACCATCGATTTCTATGTCTCCGTTTTTTATGCCGCACAGGACTTCTTCCATACTATGACACAGATGTTCAAGTGATGTATATCCAAGAAATCCAGCCATTCCTTTTATAGTATGGGTTATTCTAAAGATTTCATCAATTGCGGCAGAGTCCCCATTTTCTAAATCCACAAAAGATTGATTAAATACGTCGAGACACTCGTATATCTCCTGAAGGAAATCGCTTTTATAAGCTGCCATATCACTTTCCATTGCATTTCGCCTCCAGTTTTTTCACAATTTCTTCAGGGATCTCAAAAATGGGTTTCACAACGTCAATAGCTCCAGCTTCTATTGCAGCTCTTGGCATCCCGAAAATAACACAGGTATCTTCACTGCACGCAATTGTGGAACCGCCTGCATCTCGTATCTTTTTAAACCCGGAAGCACCATCACACCCCATACCCGTAAGAATAGAGGCAACAATGTTCTTTCCATATACCTCTAACATACTTTCAGCTGTTACATCAACGGCAGGCATTACAGCATGAACTGGCTTGCCTTTTATGAGTTTAATTCTAGTGACATCCAGAGCCTTTCTAACGGTCATGTGGTAGCCGCCCGGTGCGATATAAACAACACCTGCGGTTACTTTTTCATTATTTCTGGCTTCTTTAATTTCCAGCTCAGATAGAAAATTCAGCCTTTCTGCCAGTTGCCTGCAAAAACTACCTTCAGGCATATGCTGGACAACAAAAACCGGAGCAGGCAAATCCCCGGGAAGCCTTGTAATCACCTGTTCAAGAGATGAAGGACCGCCTGTAGATGAACCTATAAGAATTCCAAAGTTCCCGGTACATCTCCATTTTCCCCTGACAACCTCCCCTTTAAATTTTCTCATATTAAGTAATCTTAATATGTTAGGATTTGAGCTGTGAATATTTTTTATTTTATCAATAAGCTCGCTCTCTGCCTTATTTACATCATGGTGAGACTCAGATTTTGCAGTAAAATCTATTGCTCCAAGATGCAAAGCTTCTAATGCCTCTTTTGAGCCCTCTGTAGTCAGGGTGCTAAACATGATGATGGGAACCGGGTCCGTATTCATAATGGTTTTAACAGCCGTCAGCCCATCCATGACTGGCATGTTAACGTCCATTATGATTATATCAGGGTGTAATGTTTTTGCCTTTTCTACAGCTTCTTTTCCATTACATGCGTCTCCGACTATCTTTATATCCGAGCTACTGGCAAGCATGCTTCTTATTGCCATCCGCATGAAGGCAGAATCGTCAACAATAAGAGTACGTATCATGCTACCCCCAAATTTATCCACCAATTACTTTCTTAATTTCTTCAATGACTTTAGGAGCCTGGAAAGGCTTTATAATATAGCCTCTTGCCCCCAGTTTTATAGCTGTTTTTACTATATTCTCCTGCCCTATGGCAGTACACATCACGATTTTAGCGTCTTTATCAATGGACTTTATTTGCTTTAATGCGTCAATTCCTGTCATTTCAGGCATAACAACGTCCATTGTAACGACATCCGGTTTGAGCTCTCGATACAGTTCCACTGCTTGCTTTCCGTTTTCGGCCTCCCCTGCGATATCAAATCCAGCGCCGAACAGAATGTTTTTTAGAAGTTTCCTCATAAAAGCGGTGTCATCAACAATTAATACTTTTGGCATATGTATCCCCCTAAAAATTATCTTTTAGATATATTATCAACCATATTTACCCCAAGAGGGGTCAATTCTATTTCTTTTCTAATTTTTACAACTTTAGCCAATCCGGAATCGACAAGCTGATCATAATAATTATTTAGTTCATCCGTTGAGATTCCGATTATATTTTCAATTGATGCAAAATCTAATCCGGAATATATCAGAGTGAGAATTTGCGTTTCATCTTCAGACAATTTAATTGAAGGTTTATGTTTTTTAAAGAGCCGCTGAAGATAGCTTTCAAGCATTTCCAGCGTACTTTCCGGGCAGAGGACCAGGCTTGTTACTACATTACTTTTTTCAACATGAGAAAGGATGAGAACTTTTCTCTGTTTCCCACCCACGTTTCTAAGATCAGTGTTAACAGATCCGAGATTTTCAATTGGAATTCTCTTCTGATTTTTGGAGGACAAAAACCAGAATCCTTCATCTGTTACGCTGAAATACCCTTTTTCCCACTGTGAATTCGATGAAACAACACCACCAACAGTAGCATACGACAAAAAAAACACTGCAAACTTATCTGCTTTGAGATTAAATGCAATGAATTTGAAAACCTGTTGATGAAGATTTTGAGGAAGGTTAAGTACAAATTTACCCTCTTTTTTGATCTGGATGCATTTAACACCCTCTACATCAACATCTTCCAGGTCTTCTATTTCCCTGAAGGGGATGTCTCTTTTGCCTATAATAAGACTGTTGTCGGTTACTATAAGTTCTACATCCACCCATCCGCCATCATAAGTTTTAACAGGAGCTCTAAGGTGGACTTTATCGGTCATCCCCCAATCTCCTTCAGCTCTTCTTCACTGAATAACTCTTTAAGGTCCATCAATGTGAGAAGACCATCCTCAAGTTTCCCAACACCCTTTAAAAACTTTGAATCATCTCTCAAAGCTAAAAACCGGGGTATTTCTTCGATATTCTGGGAAGATAGGTATTTGACTTCACTGACACTGTCAACCATCATCCCTATGGTGGCATTATTGTATTCAACAACAATAATCCGGGTATTTTCATCGTTTTTCTTCGGTTCTTTGCCCAGTCTTTTTCTGAGATTAATAATGGCTGCTATTTGACCTCTGAGGTTCAGGACTCCTTCTACAAAGCCAGGTACGTTTGGAATTCTGGTAATTTGAGTTGGCAGGATAATCTCCTTTACCTGAGAGATTTCAACTCCATATCGCTCTTCTCCAAGACTGAAAACAATCACCTGAATAGTATTATCCACATTTACAATTTGACTATGATAACTCATTTTATATCACCTGAAAGGGGGACTTATAGGAATTACAGGATACAAACTGCAGCATTCCATCAGCCCCGAATTCAAACAGCTCTCGATTTTACATTCAGTATATTTTAGAATTATTTTTCCTGTTGAAATGCTGTGGTTTTCCAAAAGAAGGTTGATTGTTTGTCTGTTCCCCCGAAACTTTGAAGTTTTCTAAAAGAACATTTACTGTTTTCTGAGCAAGCTCGCTAACATTCTGCACAGCAGTGCTTACCTGCTGCATGGCAGCGGTCTGTTCCTCAATAGCAGCAGAGGTTTCTTCACTGCTTGCGGCATTCTCTTCAGCAGTAGATGCGGTCTCACTGATGCTTTTCTCAATATTTTCAATTTTATCCAGGCCTTCATCTGAAAGCCTATCCAGTTCGATGAGCATAGAGTTGATAGTGGCAACTGCAGTGGCAATTTCCTGACTCTTATTC